>JAFQNU010000146.1 GCA_017420825.1 Clostridia bacterium | reverse complement strand
TTCAATAAACTTTTGAGTTTTATCCATTAAACAACATACATAAAAGGTCACATCATCTGCGTAATCTGTGTTATCAAGGATAAGATTGTCACATGCGATTTTATGCTGAAGCTTTCCAACCATTGTATAATCCACCTTTACCGAAACCACATTGCATAGAGCTCTTGTTACTATTTTAGCCTCATTAAGTCCAAGACTTGCCGATGCTCCGTATGCATGAACAAGACCGCCTGTACCAAGAAGTGTTCCTCCAAAATATCTTGTTACAACAACACACACATCAACTATTCCCTCTTTTCTGATTGTATCTAAAACAGGCATGCCCGCAGTACCCTGCGGTTCGCCGTCATCACTGTATCTGAATATGTTGTTCTCATCTATTACATACGCATAAACATTATGAGTTGCATCAGGATATTTTGATTTTATTTTTTTCAAAAAATCCAACGCTTCCTCTTCTGTTTCACAAGGACATACACTGGCAATAAACTTTGATTTTTTTTCTACCATCATTGCCTGTGCTGTATCCTTTACCGTCTTATAGCTTGCCTTTACAGAAATATTAACCACCTCTTATACTACATATTCCCTTAGTTTATTATAAGTTACACTATCCGCCAAAAGAACAATTTTTGTTCCTGTTTCGGTATATTCTTCAGATAAGACCTTTTGTGTGTTGTGAAGCTCATTCACAAGTCCGCCCTCAGCATAAGGAACACACACTGTTATCTCCCGTTTTTTGCCGGGTGCCGCCTCTGCTATTTCATAAATCAGTTTGTCAAGATTTATCTTCTGTTTTGCAGATATAAAGACTGAACGAACCTCTTTTTTATTTTGCGTTATCTCGGTAATATCAGTTTTATCGCACTTGTTATATACCATTATTTCAGGCTTACCGACTGCACCTATATCGTTTAATACCTCATCAACAACCATAATCTGATTTTCATATTCATCATTAGCACAATCTATTACATGAACAAGCACATCTGCAACAACCGCCTCTTCAAGGGTAGATTTGAAGGCTTCTATAAGATGATGCGGAAGCTTTCTTATAAATCCAACCGTATCAACAAGCAACACCTTTCTTGAATCCTCAAGCTCCAGTGCTCTTGAAGTCGGGTCAAGAGTAGCAAACAGCTTATCCTCCGCAAACACCTGCGCATCTGTTAATGCATTTAAAAGAGTGGATTTTCCTGCATTTGTATAACCCACAAGCGCAACTGTTATAACACCGTCTTTTTTTCTTCTTGTTCGTAAAAGCTCTCTGTGTTTTTTCAGTTCCTCTAATTCATCTGATAACGCTTTAATTCTTGAGTGTATGTGACGTCTGTCGGTCTCAAGCTTTGTTTCACCGGGACCTCTTGTTCCGATACCTGCACCCGTTCTGCTCATTACATTACCCATACCTCTGAGTCTTGGAAGTCTGTATTTAAGCTGTGCAAGCTCAACCTGTAATTTCCCCTCTCCGCTTTTTGCACGCATCGCAAAAATATCAAGAATAAGCATAGAACGGTCAAGCACCTTAACCCCTAAAATTTCATTTAAGTTTCTTATCTGTACAGGCGAAAGCTCATCATCAAATATAACAGCGTCAGCCTCAAGCTCTTTGGCAGCCATAGCAATTTCTTCAAGCTTGCCTTCTCCCATGTATGTTCCGCTCTCAATTTCACTTCTGTTCTGCACAACTGTTGCCGCCACCTCTGCCCCTGCGGTTTTAGCAAGCTCATATAACTCGTGCATTGATTCCTCTGTTGTATCCTCAATAGTATTTCTTAAACCCTGATGAACTCCCGCAAGAATAACACGTTCTTTCTTTTCCTCATTGGATTTTATTTCCATTCAAATCACGTCCTTCATTAACTTTATTTTACCACAAATCTGATAATTAGTACACCCTTTTTTGAAAATTTTAAAAATTTTTAACTTTTTTCAAAAAACATCTTGTAAAATTTTGTTTTTATGATATAATTAATTGGTGAACTTATTATTTTACAGTAAGGAGGTTTGTATTATGACAACATTATTTACAGTTTTACACTTGATTGTCACAGTATTGCTTATAGTAATTGTTTTGCTTCAGGAGGGTAAGGATCCCGGAATGAAAGGTATTGCAGGCTCAGCACCTGATGCTGGCGATTCATTTTTCAGCAGAAACACAGGCAGAACAAAGGCATCATTCTTATCAAAAGTTACCTGTGCGTTAGCTATAATGTTTTTAATAACAACACTTGTGCTTGTAATTCTCTAATACAGCACACAATAAAGGGGCTTTAAAAGCCCCTTTTTAGTTTTGTTTTTTTGTGACCATTCGTTTTAATATCATAACTCCGATTATCATTAAAACAGGAAAAATAATTGAGAACAGAAGTCCTGCTTTTAATTCTGAACCCATGATTGAAAGGTTAGATGACACTCTTGCAACTGTAAGAGGTCCTACCCAACAGCCTATATCACCACTCATAGCAAGCAAGCCGAAAATAGCAGTCCCGCCAAAAGCACAATGCTTTGCCGCAAGACTCAGCACACCCGGCCACATTATAGCAACGCCAAAACCGCAAATTCCGCAACCGACAAGTGAGATTATCGGATTTTGACAAAGAGAACTCATTAAATAGCCGCAAATAGAAACCAAACCGCTTACTATCAATGCAGAAACAAGATTTAATCTATCTCCGCATTTCCCATATAATGCTCTCGCAATACCCATTAGAATCGCAAAAAAGCATGGGCCAAGCAAATCTCCGAGAGTCTTCGAAACACCCAGTCCTGTTTCAGCAAATAGTGACGCCCACTGTGCCATAGCAAGCTCACTTGCTCCTGAACACATCATAAGAAGAGCAAACACCCAGAATATTTTCATTTTAAACAGCTTTGCAAAAGGTACTTTCCCTTCCCCACCGGCAAAAGGGATGATTGGTACTTTCAGAAAAAGAAATATAGTTGCAAAAGGTATAACCGACCAAAGATAACACAAATATCTCCAATTATTAACACCAAACATTTTAAAATACAGTGTTGAGGCACAAATACAAAGTACGCAACCCCAACAGTAGAAGGAGTGTAGTAAGCTCATTGCTTTTTCCTTTACACCTGTGTTTGGTAACGCTTCAATCGTCGGACTTACCATGACCTCAAGCATTCCGCTTCCGACTGCATAAAAAAACACTGACGTCAAAATCCCTGCATAAGCGGGCATAATAAATGGCAATGTGCCAAGTGAAACAAGTCCGAGAAATGCCATAAAGAGTGCTATAACTATCATTCTCCTGTATCCTATTTTATCCACGTACTTTGCACTGATGAAATCAACAACCATTTGTACTGCAAAGTTCATTATAATTACGTAGGATAATTGATTTAATGAAATTCCAAACTGATTTGAAAATACCACAAATAACAGCGGTGCAAAATTGTTAATAACCGCCCCTGCAATGTAACATAAATAACAGGCATATGTTGTATGGGTATATGTAAATTTCATTTTCTACCACTCCAAAACAAAAATTTGGCGAAAGCGGAAATTTCCGCTTTCGCAATAAATTATATATCAAGATTTGAAACATATTTAGCGTGCTGTTCGATAAATTCACGTCTCGGCTCAACCTTATCTCCCATAAGAACTGTAAAGGTTTCATCAGCAGCAATTGCATCTTCAAGCTCAACCTTAAGCATTGTTCTTCTTTCAGGGTCCATAGTTGTCTCCCACAATTCTGATGGGTCCATCTCTCCAAGACCTTTATATCTCTGCACCTTAGCTGATGTGCCCATTTCAGCAATCAATGCGTCTCTTTCCTCGTCGGTATATGCATACTTTTCAACAAGATTTGCATTTTTACCTTTAAACACCTTGTATAGAGGCGGCTGTGCAATATATATGTTTCCGTTATCTATTAACGGACGCATATATCTGAAGAAAAATGTCAGAAGAAGGGTTCTGATATGTGCTCCGTCAACATCAGCATCTGCCATTATTACAACCTTACCGTATTTAAGCTTAGTAAGGTCTATTTCATCACCGATACCTGCTCCGAGTGCCTGAATTACAGGAAGAAGCTTTTCATTTGAGTACACCTTGTCAATTCTTGATTTCTCAACGTTTAACATTTTTCCCCAAAGTGGCAGAATTGCCTGAAATTTTCTGTTTCTGCCCTGCTTTGCAGAGCCTCCTGCAGAATCTCCCTCAACGATATATAATTCAGCATAATCAGCACCCTCATCGGTACACTTAGCAAGCTTTCCAAGCAATGATGCATTAGACGCTGCTGAATTTTTTCTTGTAGCCTCTCTTGCACGTCTTGCCGCTTCTCTTGC
>JAFQNU010000018.1 GCA_017420825.1 Clostridia bacterium | reverse complement strand
CTGCATCTATTACTGTTCTGAGTTTATTAACCTCATCATCGGTAAGATCCTTAACTCTTGTGTCAGGATTAATACCGGTCTTAGCTAAGATTTTCTGTGAGCTGGGTAAGCCGATTCCGTAAATATAGGTTAAGCCAACCTCTACTCTTTTTTCTCTTGGTAAATCAATACCTGCGATTCTTGCCATTTTTACACCTCCATGTATAAATCTTACATTGTTAAACCTGTGTGTTTATATATTAGATAATTACACTTATCCAAGCATCACAGGCGAGCAATTCCTGTGACAGCCGCACTTGCGATAAGTCATAAACAATTATATGTGTGTATAACACACCTGTATCCCATTATCAGCCCTGCTTTTGCTTGTGCTTGGGATTTTCACAGATAACCATTATTTTGCCTTTTCTCTTTATAATCTTACACTTTTCGCAAATTGGTTTAACTGATGGACGTACTTTCATTATAATTACCTCCTTATTTAGATCTCCAAGTGATTCTGCCTCGTGTCAAATCATATGGTGACATTTCTATTGTCACTTTATCACCCGGAAGAATCTTAATGAAGTTCATTCTCAATTTGCCTGAAATATGAGCCATTATCTGATGCCCGTTTTCAAGCTCTACCTTAAACATAGCGTTCGGTAAGGTTTCAACAACCGTACCTTCCAGCTCTAAAACATCGTCTTTCGCCAAAGAAATACCCTCCTTCAACTATTTAAACCGGTTTATATTGTGCTACTATTTTACGCACTGCGGAGTTGGTTATTTCGCCAAGCTCCACTTTATTGTTTGTACGCTGTAAATGAATTAACTTTTTTTTCTTAGGTTTTTCAACCCTTCTCAAATCACCATCTGCAATATAGGCATATCCGTTTTCAACCGATAATGTTAAAAACATTTCACCTTTATCACGTCCTGCTTTTGAAAAAACTAATGTTCCGACTGTAATATCCACAATTTTTACCTCACAGTGTTAAAATTTCACACTCGCCCTGCTTTATGAGTATGGTATTTTCATAATGTGCTGAGAGTGTTCCGTCCTCTGTAACAACAGTCCAGTCATCATCAAGCACACATACATCATACTCACCTGCATTAACCATCGGTTCAATTGCAAGCGTCATACCCGCTGCAAGTCTTACGCCCTTACCCTTCTTTCCGAAATTCGGAACACTTGGGTCCTCGTGAAGATTTTTGCCGATACCATGACCGACCAAATCTCTTACAACCGAGTAACCGTTTGACTCGACATACTCTTGTATGGCAGCTGAAACATCACCTAATTTTGCTCCATGCACAGCATATTTAATTCCTTCAAAAAAGCTTTGCTTTGTCACGTCAATCAAACGCTGAGCCTCCTGTGATATCTTACCGACCGGAAATGTTCTGGCGGCATCTGAATGGTAGCCGTTTTTATATGCTCCCATGTCAATACTTATGATATCACCTTCACGGAGTATTACCTTTTTACCCGGAATTCCATGCACTACCCAATCATTCGGGGAGGCACATATACTTCCCGGAAAACCGTTGTAGTTAAGGAATGATGGCGTGGCACCCTTTGAAACAATATAATCATGTGCGATTTTGTTAAGATACTCTGTGGAAACTCCCGGCTTTATATGCTTTTCTATTAATTTCAAAGCCTCTGCCGTAATCTTTCCTGCTTCACGCATCTTATCAATTTCTGTTCTTGACTTTATAGTAATCATTAAAAATCCCCTCTAAAGCCATATTATTCCAATCCAAGTGCTTTGGATACAGCTTTTGTTGTATCCTCCAGTTCTTCCTGTCCATAAGCTATTACAAGCTTACCGGTCTTTTCATAGTATTCCTTAATAGGCTCTGTTTGTTCGTGATAAACACAAATACGATTTCTTACAGTTTCTTCGTTGTCGTCTGCTCTTTGAATAAGCTCTCCGCCGCAAGCGTCACACACATCACCCTTTGATGATGGCTTGAACACTACATGATACGGTGTTCCGCAAGCCTTACATTCACGACGACCTGAAAGTCTTTCAACAATTTTTTCATCTGCTACCTCTAAAGATAACACCTTATCAATCTCAACTCCGGTTGCTGTTAATGCTTCAGCCTGTGCAGTTGTTCTGGGGAAGCCGTCTAAGATAAATCCTTTCTTGCAATCCTCCTGCTGCAAACGCTCTTTAACTATTCCGACAACTACTTCATCGGGAACAAGCTTACCATCATTTATATAAGTCTCGGCAAGCTTACCCAATTCTGTTCCTTCTCTGATGGCAGCTCTGAGCATAACGCCTGTTGAAATAGTGTCAATACCCAAACGCTTTGATAAAATCTCAGCTTGTGTTCCTTTTCCGGCTCCCGGAGGTCCCAATAAAATTAATTTCATCTGATTGCCACCTTTCATTATATTAATTATTCAAGAAAACCTTTGTAATGACGCATCATCATCTGTGATTCCATCTGGTTTACAGTTTCAAGTGCAACACCCTCCATGATAAGAAGTGATGTTCCGCCTATCTGCAAGCCCTGTATTCCGAAGATTGCACCAACTACTATCGGCATTACAGCAATTACTCCGAGGAATATTGCACCTGCAAAGTTGAGTCTTGATGAAACCTTTGAGATAAAATCACTTGTAGGCTTACCGGGTCTGTATCCCGGAATATATCCGCCTGATTTCTTCATGTTATTTGCCAATTCAATCGGATTAAACTGAATTGATGAATAGAAATATGTGAAGAATATAATCAGGAGGAAATAAAGTATTGAATATACAAGATATGTCCACCAGTCATTGCTCAAGCCTGCTGATAAACATCCCAATACCTTGTTCCATATTCCTGTTGTAGGAAGATTTCCGCCTGTTGCCAATCTTACGATTGTTGCAGGGAATGCCATGATACTTGAAGCAAAGATAATCGGCATAACTCCGCCCATAACAACCTTAATAGGAATGTTAGTGCTCTGACCGCCATACATCTTTCTGCCAACAACTCTCTTAGCATACTGAACAGGAATTTTTCTCTCTGCTGAGTTAAACAATACAACCAATGTTATTGCAAGGATTGCAACTACCAATATTGCAACCGATATAATAACACCCTTTACCGAAATAACTCCCGGTGCTAAATACTGCTGATATATTGCAAGTGCTCCTGATGGAATACTTGCTACGATACCTGCATAGATTATCATAGAAACACCGTTTCCTAAGCCCTTTTCGGTAATCAATTCACCCAACCATACGATAAATGCTGTACCTGCTGTAAATGTTAAAACAATTACTAAGAAGGTCAACCAGTTTTCATTCTGGATTGGTGTGATATCTGTTGTTACGCCGATATTGTGCAATGTTACATAAAGACCTGCGCCCTGTATGAATGCGAGTAAAATACCAACGTATCTTGTAATTCTGTTAATCTTCTTTCTTCCTTCGACACCCTCTTTGGCAAGTCTTTCCAAAGCAGGAATTGCTACGGTCAAAAGCTGAATAATGATTGATGCATTAATGTATGGTGAAACACCGAGTGCCATAACTGTTGCATTTGAGAACGCACCACCGGTAAACACGTTGAACATTGAGAACAAGTCCATACCGCCGTCGCCCAAAAATGCTCTCATAGCTTCAGGGTTCAGATATGGAACAGGTATATGTGCTCCAAATCTGAATACAACAAGCATCATTAAGGTAAATAAAATTCTTTTTCTTAAGTCAGGGATTTTAAATGCATTTGTAATAGTAGAAAACATTTAAATCACCTCAGCCTTTCCACCGGCTTTTTCAATCTTTTCAGCTGCCGATGCTGAGAATTTTGCCACCTTTACTGTTAATTTCTTTGTAAGCTCTCCTCTGCCAAGAATTTTAATTCCGTCCAAAGTCTTGCTTACAACTCCTGTTTCCTTCAAAAGCTCTGCTGTAACCTCTGTACCATTATCAAATCTTTCTAATTCGGAAACATTTATAGAAACATACTGTTTAGCAAATATATTAGTGAAACCACGTTTTGGCAAACGTCTGTATAAAGGCATCTGTCCACCTTCAAAGCCCGGTCTTACACCGCCGCCTGAACGTGCATTCTGTCCCTTATGACCTTTACCTGCAGTCTTTCCGGTTCCTGAGCCTATACCTCTGCCCACTCTCTTTGTAGCGAACTTAGAACCTTCAACTGGTTTTAATTCGTCCAATCTCATTTGCTGCACCTCCTTCTTTGTAAATTAGATTTCTTCAACTTCTACAAGATGAGAAACTTTCTTAATCATACCTCTGATTTGAGGGGTATCATTATGCTCTTTAACATATCTGATTTTCTTTAAACCTAAAGCCTCAACAGTTGCAATCTGGTCTTTCTTGCAGCCTATTGTACTCTTTATAAGTTTTACTTTAATTTTAGCCATTGTTTGCTACCTCCTTAACCCCTGATTTCATCAACGGTCTTACCTCTGAGCTTAGCAACCTCATCAGCCTGCTTTAACTCTGCAAGTCCTGCAATAGTAGCTCTAACTACGTTCTTCTTGTTGTTTGAACGCAAGCACTTAGTACGGATATCTTTAACACCTGCAAGCTCTAACACAGCTCTTGCTGCGCCGCCTGCGATAACACCGGTACCTTCTTTAGCAGGCTTTATTAATACTCTTCCTGCTCCGAACTCGCCGATTACCTCATGAGGTATTGTTGTACCTACCAACGGAACACTAATCATATTCTTCTTAGCATCTTCAATTCCCTTTCTGATTGCATCAGGGATTTCAGCAGCCTTACCTGTACCGCAGCCAACATGACCGTTTCCGTCGCCTACTACCATAAGTGCACTAAATCTGAAGGTTCTACCACCTTTAACAACCTTAGCAACACGGTTAATTTCAACCAACTTTTCTTGAATATCAAGTGTTGATGCATCTATTCTCTCAGCCACAATCTCTACCTCCTTCTTTAGAATTCTAAGCCGCCTTCTCTTGCACCTTCAGCAAGAGCAGCAACTCTACCGTGATATACGTATCCGCCTCTGTCGAATACTACGGCTTTAATTCCTTTTTCCAACGCTTTAGCAGCTACTGCTTTACCTACTTCTTTAGCAGCCTCGCAGTTTCCGCCGTACTGATTAAATTCTTTATCCATACTTGAAGCACTTACCAATGTAATGCCCTTTGTATCATCAATTATTTGTGCGTATATGTGATTTAAGCTTCTGAACACATTAAGACGAGGTCTCTCCGCAGTACCGGAGATGTTCTTTCTTACTCTGTAATGACGCTTAATTCTTGCACTGTTTCTGTCCTTCTTTGCTATCATTTAAGAACACTCCTTTCTATTATTTCTTCTTAGCTCCTGCTTTACCTTCTTTACGTCTGATAAACTCATCAACGTACTTAATACCCTTGCCCTTATATGGTTCAGGCAGTCTGTACTCTCTGATTTTAGCAGCAGTCTCACCAACAACTTCCTTGTTTGCACCCTTTACAATAATCTGGTTTGGTGAAGGTACTTCAATTGTAATACCCTCAACAGGTGTGTACTCAACAGGATGTGAATAACCCAAGCCCAATACAAGCTTATTTCCCTGCATCTGTGCTCTGTAACCAACACCGTTGATTTCAAGTTGCTTTGTGAAGCCTTCTGTAACACCGATAACCATGTTGTTTATCAATGTTCTTGTCAGACCGTGTAACGCCTTATGCATTTTTATCTCTGACGGACGCTCAACAGTAATAACTCCGTTTTCAAGTTTGATTATCATATCCTTGTGGAGCTCTCTTGTCAAAGTTCCGTTTTTACCCTTAACAGTAACTACGTTTTCGTCGCTGATTGTTACATCAACACCGGCAGGTACTGTGATAGGTAACTTACCAATTCTTGACATATCAAATGTCCTCCTTAACTTAAATTTTCTCTGTCTGTGACAGGTTTTCAGTTTTCACTATTTAAAATTACCAGATAAATGCCAATACTTCGCCACCGATGTTCTGCTTTCTTGCAGCCTTATCGGTCATAATGCCTTTAGATGTGGATATAATAGCTATACCCAATCCCTTTAACACTCTTGGCAATTCCTCAGCACCGGCATATATTCTCAAACCGGGCTTAGATACTCTCTTCAATCCGCTTATAACCTTTTCCTTGTTAGGACCGTATTTCAAAGCGATTTTTATTACTCCCTGCTTTCCGTCATCAATGATTTGATATCCGGCAATGTAACCCTCATTATTGAGAATTTCTGCAATTGCCTTCTTCATGTTTGAAGCAGGAACATCAACTGTTTCATGCTTAGCTGTATTTGCATTTCTAATACGAGTAAGCATATCTGCGATAGGATCAGTTATTTGCATTAAAATTTACCTCCTTCCAAACCTTTTTACAGGTTCGAACGTTCTCTATTTTTTACCAGCTTGCTTTCTTAACACCCGGAATCTGACCTTTGTAAGCCAATTCTCTGAAACAGATACGGCAGATGCCGAACTTTCTCAAATAAGCATGAGGTCTTCCGCATATCTTACATCTTGTGTAAGCCTGTGTTGAATGCTTGGGCTTTCTCTGTTGCTTAATAATCATAGATTTCTTAGCCATAATTTTTCCTCCTTATTAACTGCGGATGAAGGGAGCACCCATCAAGTCTAATAACTCACGAGCCTCTTCATCTGTATTAGCAGTTGTAACAATGATAACATCCATACCTCTGATTTGGTCAATCTTATCATAGTCAATTTCAGGGAAAATCAACTGTTCCTTAATACCTAAGGCATAGTTACCTCTTCCATCGAAGGAATTGGCACTGATTCCTCTGAAGTCTCTTACACGAGGCAGTGCAACATTAAACAATCTATCTAAGAACTCATACATTTTATCAGCTCTCAATGTAACCTTACATCCAATGTTCATACCTTCTCTTAACTTAAAGTTAGCAACTGATTTTCTTGCTTTTGTTACAACAGGCTTCTGACCTGTGATTAAAGCCAAATCATTACAAGCTGCATCAATAACCTTTGAATTATCCTTAGCATCTCCCATACCGATGTTGATAACTATTTTATCAATCTTAGGGATTTGCATTGTGCTTTTATAACCAAACTTTGTCATAAGAGCAGGAGCAACTTCTTTTACATATTTATCTTGCATTCTTGACATTGTATGAACTTACCTCCTCTCAAAATTAGTCATTAAATGTTTCTTGACATTTTTTACAGTATCTTACCTTTGAACCGTCCTCTAAAACTTTAACGCCGGTTCTTGCCGCTTTGCCACAGCTTGGGCAAACTCTCAATACGTTTGATGCGTCAATTGCAGCTTCCATATTGATTATTCCGCTTTCCTGACCCTGCATTCTTGCCTTCTGGTGCTTCTTAACCATTGCAACACCTTCAACAATTACCTTGCCTGTTTCAGGAATAGCTGTAATAACTTTACCTTCCTTGCCCTTATCTTTTCCGGAAATTACCTTTACAGTATCTCCTCTTTTTACATGCATTTTTTTCATCTTATCGGCACCTCCTTATAGAACTTCAGGAGCCAATGACAAAATCTTCATGTATTCTTTGTCTCTGAGCTCTCTTGCAACAGGCCCGAATATACGGGTACCTCTTGGATTTTTATCGTCTCTTACTATAACAGCTGCATTCTCATCAAATCTGATATATGAGCCGTCCTGACGTCTTGTTTCTTTAACAGTTCTGACTACAACAGCCTTAACTACATCACCTTTTTTAACAACGCCACCCGGTGTTGCCTTCTTAACAGAACAAATGATCTCATCACCAACCGCTGCATATCTCTTTTTGGAGCCGCCCATTACACGAATACACATAACTTCTTTAGCACCTGTATTGTCAGCGACCTTCAAGCGTGTTTGTTGTTGTATCATGTCTATATCTCCTTTCCGGCTAACAATAAATTACTGCGCCTTTTCAACAATTTCAACTAATCTCCATCTCTTATCCTTAGACAGAGGTCTTGTTTCCATTACTTTAACCTTATCGCCCTTAGCACAAATATTATTCTCATCGTGAGCTTTAAGCTTATAGGTTCTCTTAACAACTTTTCCGTAAAGCGGATGCTTTACACTGTATTCAATAGCAACAACTATGGTCTTATCCATCTTATTGCTAACAACCTTACCGATTTTAACCTTACGGCTGTTTCTTTCTGCCACGTTAGTGTGCCTCCTTTCATACAATCAAAATTGTACTTGCTATATTGATGTTTCTATCTGATTACTCATCAAATTGCAGAATCTTCTAATTCTCTTTCACGAATGATGGTTTTAATACGAGCGATAGTTTTCTTAACATCACCAATTCTCTGTGGATTTTCCAATTGGTTTATAGCATTTTGAAATCTTAAGTTGAATAACTCCTGCTTTGAATCAGCAAGCTTTTGAGTTAATTCTTCTGTTGATAATTCTCTCAGCTCTACTACTTTCATTCTTATTCACCATCCTCTTCACGCTTAACGAACTTACACTTAATCGGGAGCTTGTGCATTGCAAGACGAAGTGCCTCACGTGCAACCTCTTCACTAACGCCGCCGATTTCGAACATTACTCTGCCCGGCTTAACTACTGCTACCCAGTATTCCGGACTTCCCTTACCTGAACCCATTCGAGTTTCAGCAGGTTTTTGTGTTATTGGCTTGTCAGGGAATATCTTAATCCATACCTGACCGCCTCTTTTTGTGTATCTTGTCATGGCGATACGGGCAGCCTCAATCTGTCTTGATGTAATCCAGCATGGCTCTAACGCCTGTAAACCGAACTGACCGTCAGATACAACATTGCCGCGTGTTGCCTTACCCTTCATTCTACCACGCATAACTTTTCTGTATTTAACTCTCTTAGGTAACAACATTACTGTTTTCCTCCTCTCGGCTTACGTTCAACCTTCTTATTTTCGTGAAGAACTTCACCCTTGTATATCCAAACCTTGATACCAAGAATACCGTATGTTGTTGCAGCTTCTGCAAAACCGTAATCGATATCTGCTCTCAATGTCTGAAGGGGAATTGTACCCTCATGATACTGCTCTGTTCTTGCAATTTCAGCACCGCCTACACGACCTGAAACACTTGTCTTGATACCTCTGATACCCATTCTCATAGCTCTGCCCATAACCTGCTTCATAGCACGTCTGAAAGAAATTCTCTTCTCAAGCTGTGCAGCAATGTTTTCAGCAACAAGCTGAGCATTTGTATCAGGAGTCTTAACCTCCATAATGTTGATGTTTACACTTCTTGAGGTCATCTTTTCAAGTTCTGCCTTGATCTTGTCAATTTCAGCACCTGCTTTACCGATGATGAAT
>JAFQNU010000145.1 GCA_017420825.1 Clostridia bacterium | reverse complement strand
TGCATTCCCTGCATTCCGAGAAATCTTGGGTGGTCTGTAGGAATTGCAGAAAGTCCCATCATTGAACACCCTATTACTGCATCAATTTTTTCTGCAAGTTCGAGCATTTGTTCTCTTGCTCCGCTCGAAACCAGTCCTCCTCCAAAATATATATAAGGTCTTCTGCTTGAATTGATACACTCCGCCGCCTCTGCTATACGAATATCCTTTGCCGCACATTTAATATCAGACACCACCTTATCACAAGGCTCATACTCACATTTTGCCATTTGAACATCCCTCGGAACATCTATTAGAACGGGACCCGGTCTGCCCGATACGGCAAGTCTGAACGCCTCTCTTATTGTGTCCGCAAGTTCTTCTACGGAGCCAACAAAATAGTTATGCTTTGTTATGGGTAACGTGATGCCCGTTATATCTATTTCCTGAAAGCTGTCATATCCAATTTGATATGTCGAAACATTTCCTGTTATTACAACCATCGGAACAGAATCAAGATGTGCAGTCGCAATACCTGTGACAAGATTTGTTGCTCCAGGGCCTGATGTTGCTATAACAACGCCCGGTCTCCCTGTCGCTCTTGCCCAGCCGTCAGCCGCATGTGCCGCCCCCTGTTCATGAGCGGCAAGGACGTGACGGATTTGGTCACTGTATTTATAAAGTGAATCATATACATCTAAAATCTGTCCTCCAGGATAGCCGAATACAACATCACATTCCTGTTCTATTAATGTTTTTATAATTATATCAGATCCTGATAACATCATAAAAATTATCCTCCTTAGTTTACTTGTGCAAATTTTCTATAATCAGTCTGCCCATTTCACTGCAACCAACCTTTTTACAGCCATCAGACATAATATCCGCACATCTGTACCCTTTATCAAGTACATCAGATACTGCATTTTCTATTGCATTTGATTCTTTCTCCATATCAAAGCCATATTTTAGCATCATAGCCGCTGATAAAATTGTTCCAATCGGATTTGCAATATCCTGTCCTGCAATATCAGGAGCAGAACCATGAATTGGCTCGTACAAACCACAAGTTCCATCTCCAAGACTTGATGAGGGAATCATACCTATTGAGCCTGTTATCATTGATGCTTCATCAGACAAAATATCCCCAAACATATTCTCTGTCACAATAACATCAAACTGAGCAGGGTTTTTCACTATCTGCATTGCACAGTTATCAACAAGCATATCCAAAAGCTCAACATCAGGGTATTCTGCCGATAGTCTGTGCATAACAGCTTTCCACAAACGGCTTGAATCAAGAACATTACTTTTTTCAACCGAGCATAACCTTTTATTCCTTTTCCTTGCAGTTTCAAAACCAATTCTTCCTATTCTCTCTATTTCCTTTTCAGAATAGGATAAAACATCAGTCGCTACCTTCTCCTGATTTTCTTCAACTGTTTTATGCTCACCAAAATAAATGCCGCCTATCAATTCCCTGACGATTATAAAATCAATTCCTTTATCTACAATTGAGCTTTTCAAGGGCGATGCGTCTGCAAGCTGTTTCCATATCTTTGCAGGACGGTTATTTGAATACACTCCCATTCCTGCACGAAGTCTTAATAAGCCCTTTTCAGGTCTCATATGCGCAGGCACATCATTCCACTTATCTCCGCCCACAGCACCTAATAGAACACTATCTGAATTTATACATTTATCAAGCATTTCCTTCGGCAGAGGGTCTCCCCACTTATCTATTGCGCAACCGCCCATATCAACATCTGAATATGTGAAATTATGTCCAAACAGCTCAGCAATCTTATCAAGAACCTTTAATGCCTGTTCCACAATTTCAGGGCCTATTCCGTCACCCCGAATTACTGCAATATTTTTATTCATTGTCTGCACCTCCGATTGATGCCAACAAACCACCCTTTTTTATTATATTCTGAATAAATTCAGGGAATGGCTGAGCCTTATACTCTCTGCCTGTTGTTTTATTTAAAATTATTCCTGTGTCAAAATCAACAGACACCTCATCACCTGCATTTATTTCATCACAAGCCTCAGAACACTCAAGAATAGGGAGTCCTATATTTATAGCATTTCTGTAAAATATTCTTGCAAAGCTTTTTGCTATAACACAGCCTGTCTTACAGGTTTTTATAACAAGCGGTGCGTGCTCTCTCGATGAACCACAACCAAAATTCCAGCCTGCAACCATTATATCTCCTGCTTTAACATTTTTAACAAATTCTGTATCTATATCCTCCATACAATGCAGTGCAAGCTCCTGTGCATCGGGAGTGTTTAAGTATCTTGCAGGTATAATAACATCAGTATCAACATTATCTCCGTATTTGAAAACCTTTCCTTGTGTATTCATATCTTAGTCCTCCTTATACGCAACAATATAACCTTTTAAAGCACTCGCCGCTGCTGTCGCAGGACTTGCAAGATAAACCTCACTCTCAACATGTCCCATTCTTCCCACAAAATTTCTGTTTGTTGTCGCAATACATTTCTCACCCTTTGCAAGTATTCCCATATATCCGCCAAGGCATGGACCGCAAGTAGGTGTTGAAACCACTGCTCCTGCGTCTATAAATGCTGTAACATAACCTTTTTCAATACATTCTCTATAAATTTGCATTGTTGCAGGAATTATAATACATCTGACACCATCTGCAACTTTCTTACCCTTTAATACTCTATATGCGGTCTCCATATCCTCCATACGTCCGTTAGTACAACTTCCTATAACAACCTGATCTATCTTAATATCTGAAAGCTCATCAGCATTTTTTGTGTTTTCAGGCAAATGCGGACAACTTACAGTCGGAGTTATTTCACAAAGATTAATATCTATGACCTGTTCATATTCCGCATCTTCATCTGCCTCATAAATGACAGGCTCTCTCTCGGTACGTCCCCTCATATATTCCATTGTATATTCATCAACAGGGAAAATTCCGTTTTTTGCTCCTGCTTCAATTGCCATATTGCATATACAAAATCTATCGTCCATTGAAAGGTTTCCAACACCTTCTCCGCAAAACTCCATACTCTTGTATAACGCTCCGTCAACACCTATTTTCCCTATTATTGTAAGAATTACATCCTTACCGCTACAGTTTTTGGGCAATTTCCCTGTGAGGTTGAATTTTATAGCTGACGGCACCTTAAACCACGACATTCCTGTTGCCATGCCTGCCGCCATATCGGTAGATCCTACTCCTGTTGAAAACGCCCCTAATGCGCCATAAGTACAAGTGTGGCTGTCAGCTCCTATTATACAATCCCCCGCACACACAACTCCCTGTTCAGGTAAAAGCGCGTGCTCAATTCCCATTTTTCCGACATCATAGAAATGGCTTACACAGTGCTCACAGGCAAATTCTCTGCACGTTTTTGACTGTTCTGCTGCCTTTATATCTTTATTCGGAACAAAGTGGTCAAGAACTATTGCCACCCTGTCTTTATCAAATACCTTATTAAATCCTGCCTTCCTAAACTCATTAACCGCAACAGGAGTTGTTATATCATTCCCCAGCACAACATCAAGCTTTGCATTAATGAGTTGTCCTGCACACACTACATCAAGACCTGCATGAGCCGCAAGAATTTTTTGTGTCATTGTCATTCCCATTTCTGTCACTCTCCTATCATATTACTGTATGCACCAAGCAGTGCCGAAGCACTTGCATGGATAATATCTGTATCTGTACCTGTTCCCCAGTACATCCTTCCGTTTTCCGCCTTTATTCCAATATAAGCCGCAGCAACACTCTTTGAACCCTGTTCCTGCATACTGTGTTCAGAATAAACCTCAAGTGTGTAATTTTTACCTGTGTATTCCTTTAAAGCACTGCTTATTGCATCAAGCGAACCATTTCCATGCGATGTAATTTTTGTTTCTCTACTGTCCTCTAAAAATACAATTTCTGTTTCAACAACATTTCCCTTTCGGTGAAAATGCATATCTGAAATCTGTATCGGAGAATTATCTGAGAAATAATGCTCTTTAAATATTTCATATACCTCATCAGCCCTTAATTCCTTATGCTCATGGTCAGAAATACTCTTACACAGATAACTGAAATCCTCACGCATTTTCTGAGGCAGATTATAGCCATAGGTTTTCTCAAGCAGATAACCTATACCGCCCTTTCCGCTCTGTGAATTTACTCTTATTACATCTGCATCATATGTACGGCTTATATCATGAGGGTCAATGGGAATATACGGAACAGACCAGTAGCTTTCTCCTCTATCCTCTCTGTATTTCATACCCTTTGCAATAGCATCCTGATGACTTCCCGAAAATGCGGCAAACACCAAAGCCCCTGCGTACGGCGAACGCTCATAAACATGCATTCTCGTACATTTTTCATATATCTCAACCAATCTGGGCATGTCTGAAAAATCAAGCCCGGGATTAACTCCATGTGAATACATATTCAAGGCAAGAGTTATAATATCAACATTTCCCGTTCTCTCACCATTACCAAACAATGTTCCCTCTATTCTGTCCGCACCTGCAAGCAAGGCAAGCTCTGCATCAGCAACCCCTGTACCTCTGTCATTATGTGGGTGAACTGATAGTGTAACATGCTCACGATACTTCAAATTCTCGCTCATATACTCCACCTGTGACGCATAAATATGCGGCATACTCATTTCGACCGTTACAGGAAGGTTTACAATAACATTGTTATTCTCTGACGGTTTAAGTACATCTAAAACTGCATTACACACCTCAAGTGCATATTCCGGCTCTGTGCCTGTAAAGCTTTCAGGTGAATATTCAAAACGGAAATTCCCCTCATACTCTGAAGCAAGCCTCTTAACAAGCTTTGCACCCTCTATTGCTATTTCCTTTATTTCCTCTTTTGTTTTTTTAAAAACCTGCTCTCGTTGTGCAACACTTACCGAGTTATAAAAATGAATAATAGCATTGGGAGCGCCCTTACAGGCATCAAATGTCTTTCTTATAATATGCTCACGACACTGTGTCAACACCTGAACGCTGACATCATCAGGAATCATATTATTATCTATGAGTGTTCTCAAAAACT
Source organism: Clostridia bacterium (assembly GCA_017420825.1). Classification (GTDB taxonomy): domain Bacteria; phylum Bacillota; class Clostridia; order UBA1381; family UBA1381; genus RGIG1988. The sequence goes on along the minus strand of JAFQNU010000145.1, from coordinate 346 downwards.
CATACTCTGTTTCCGATGCCGCAGGAAATCCCACCTCAATTTCCTTAAACCCTACATCTAAGAGCATTTTATAAAATTCAAGCTTTTCCTCCATGCTCATAGGGATAACTAAGCTCTGGTTTCCGTCACGCATATCAACACTGCACCACACAGGGGCTTTGTCAACCTTATCTTTTTTTGCCCACTTCGTGTAATCGGCAGATACGGGATAATACCCCGCCTTGTATTTACCGTTGTCCATCATAACATTTCTTTCCTTTCTCTTCATCACTATTGTTACATCTGAGATGAGAGCTTGTAAAATACCAAAAACACCCGACTCAAAATAAAGCTTTGAGACGGGTGC
>JAFQNU010000144.1 GCA_017420825.1 Clostridia bacterium | reverse complement strand
TGTGCTGATATTGAGCTTGGTCATTGCATGATGAGTGTTGAAACTCTTTGTAGCTTTTCTAAGACTTTGATGGTAAGTACTGATTATATCCTGTATGGCAATAGTGGAAATACGATTGATGACGAGGCGATTAATCTAATAAAAATTTGTAGGTCAGAAAAGCTTGAAGATTTAAAGGGACTTATGCGTATATTTATAAAGGCATGTAATAATTAAAATAAAATGTAAAAGAGAGTGCAAAGACAATGGCACTCTCTTTTTTCAGACCGGGAACCGGCGGTTACGCCAATTCAAATGACTTACAGTCTGTACATTTGCTTTCTGTCGGGTTTAACTCATGAGTTCCGACTGTTATGCAGTCCAATGAGCAATAGTCCTTGTTGCTGCAGTGGTACTTACACTGCTGAACTGTACATTTGATGCTTTCGTTAGCGTTGCTACAATTATTCATTTTCATTCCCATGCCTTTCTGTCTGCAATTAGCCGCTCAGATATACTCCCTGTTGCAGACAGACAAGGCGTATATCTGAATTTATTATTGTATTTTTTTAAAAATTATATTCAAAATTATTTAAAATAAATATTAAACGTACGATATGGGCAATTTTAACCAGCCCGTTTAATATTCCTGTCAATTCTCCTTTGTCGAATTGTTATCATTTTTCGACAAAGGGTTTTTTTATATTTGGCAGAATTATAATATTTGAGTAATAATTACGAAAGGTTGGTTACATATGGAAATTAAGTTATTAGGTGACAAGCGGACGGTTTTAGTCAGAATTATGCAGGAGCTTGACCACCACACGGCGGCAGAAATCAGGAAAAAAACAGATGCAAAAATAAAAAGCTCAAATGCGGTAAATATAATTTTTGATTTTTCATCTGTTGAATTTATGGACAGTTCAGGCATAGGGTTGATAATGGGGCGGTACAAGATGGCAAAAATTCTTGGCGGGAAGGTTGTAATTTACGGAGCAGGGAAGCAGATACAAAGAATTATCGAAATGTCGGGAATAGACAGGATTGTAAAGCTGTGTGCCACATATGATGAGGCAATAGAGGCACTTTAAGAAAGGAAGGAATATAATGGAAAATATAATTAAATTTGAATTTGTAAACAAGTCCTGTAATGAAAACCTTGCAAGAATAGTTGCGGCGGCATTTGCATCTCAGCTTGACCCTACCTGTGAGGAGCGTTCAGAGATAAAGACTGCAATCAGTGAAGCGGTGACAAATGCGATAATACACGGGTATGAGGATAGTATCGGAATGGTAAGACTTGACGGACGTATTGTGGGAAATACGGTTGAGTTTATTGTGTCGGACAAGGGTTGCGGAATAGCAGATATACATCAGGCGATGGAGCCGTTATACACAGGAAAGCCTGAGCTTGAGCGTTCAGGACTTGGATTTACTATAATGGAAAGCTTTATGGATAAAATTGAGGTTAAAAGTAAGCCCGGAATGGGGACAAGTGTCAAAATGAAAAAGGTTATATCGGTACATAAGAACAGTCAATGTATGTCACAGGCTGAAGCATGATATGAAAGGATTTCAAAATGACAGATAATGAAATAATTCTTGAACAGGAGTTGTGTGAAGAAAATGAACAACAGCTTGTTGAAAGAAATATGGGGCTTGTGGTGGGAATAGCAAAGAGATTTATAAATCGTGGCTACGAAATGGATGATTTAACGCAAATAGGCGTTGTTGGACTGATTAAGGCAATCAGAAAATTCAATTTGGATTTTGGAGTGAAATTCTCTACATATGCAGTTCCGCTAATTATGGGAGAAATAAAACGATTTATAAGAGATGACGGAATAATAAAGGTCAGCAGAACACACAAAACAAATGCTATGAAGGCTGTGTGTGCTGAGCAACGGCTGAGCCAAAGCTTAAACAGAGCACCAACTATATCAGAAATTGCATCAGAGTGCGGTTTAGAGGTTAGTGAGGTAATTGAGGCAATGGAGGCAACAGCACAGCCCGACTCAATAAATAAAGCAGTGTCAGATGATGATTCAAGAGAGCTAGAGGGAAAAATCACTTTAAATAATGAGGAGGAAAAAATAGTTGACAGGGTTTTAATAAAGGATTCGTTAAACATTTTATCGGCAAGAGAGAGAAAGGTTATAATGCTAAGATACTTTTCTGAAAAAACACAAAGCAGTATTTCGGATATTATCGGAGTATCTCAGGTGCAGATATCAAGAATAGAGAAAAATGCCCTTTTAAAAATGAAAAATTATATTGGAGAGGGAGAGTAAAAATGTCTTGCATATTGTATAACTTTGTTGTATAATAAGATTATATAAGCAAAGACAGGTGGAGAGCTATGGAAACAACTTACGGAACCTTATATCTTTGTGCCACACCGATAGGAAACCTTTCTGATGTGTCACAAAGATTTTTAAATACTCTTAATGATGTGGATTTAATTGCAGCAGAGGATACAAGAGTAACCTTGAAGCTGTTAAACTATTTCAATATAAAAAAACAACTTACAAGCTATCATGAGCATAATAAGGCGGAAAAAGGACAACAGCTTGTTGAAATTTTAAAACAGGGTAAAAATATTGCGCTTGTGTCGGATGCAGGTACACCTGCAATTTCAGACCCCGGTGAAGATTTAGTGAGGCTGTGTATAGAAAATGATATTAATGTTACAACAATTCCTGGTTGTGTTGCGGCTGTAAATGCATTGATATTATCGGGCTTGTCAACAAAGAGATTTTCGTTTGAGGGATTTTTGTCTGTAAATAAGCGACACAGAAAAGAGCATTTAAAATCACTTGAAAATGATACTCACACCATGATTTTCTATGAGGCACCCCATAAGCTTACATATACATTAGCAGATATGGCAGAGGTGTTCGGACAAAACAGGAGAATTGCACTTGTCAGGGAGCTTACAAAGCTTCACGAGGAGGTTTTACGCCTTACTCTCGGTGAGGCACTGCAAAAATTTGAGGTGGACAAGCCAAGAGGTGAGTATGTAATTGTTATTGAGGGCAAAAACCCTGATGAGGAGGGACAGGAAGAACAATGGTGGGAGGCTTTGTCGGTGATTGAGCATGTTGATGAGTATATAAGTAAAGGACAAAGCTCAAAAGAGGCTATAAAGTCTGTCGCTGATGACCGTGGTGTTCCAAAACGAGATATATATAACGAATATCACAGGGACAGATGACTTGGCGAAAGGACTAAAAATGGAAAAAAGAAAGACAAAAAAAGCTCTGCTGGCGGGTATTGCGGCGGCAGGTGCTTATCATTTTATAAAGGGTAACGGAATATTTAATAAACCGAGATTTTATTTTCAGCATAAAGCGGTAAAAAAATATTTGTCCTCAAACCATGCAAATGCGTATGTGGGTGAAATTGTAAAAACAAAATCAGGCTGGACTTGTGTTGTAAATGACAATTCCTACAGGTTTGTTCTAAACATCTCACAAACAAATGACGGAACATATATATTCAGCGAAGAGAAGATATAAATACGGAAGGAAGAATTGATGAAGAAATTATTATCAGT
>JAFQNU010000143.1 GCA_017420825.1 Clostridia bacterium | reverse complement strand
TAGTGTTGTCCTTGCCGTGTATATTAGGCTTTAACGTACTTTCAGATGTTCAGTTATTTGGTAAGGGAATTATGGACTTAGAGGATTATACAGTTTCTAACGTACTATTACCATTGGGAAGCCTTTTCTACGTATTGTTCTGTACACACCGTTACGGTTGGGGATGGGATAATTATTTCACAGAGGTAAACAGCGGTAAGGGGCTTAAAATTGCAAAATGGATAAGACCTTATGTAACATATGTACTTCCTGTTATTATAGTTTTTGTATTTATAATGTCAATAATCTAAAAAAAGCTGCTGCACTATTTAGTGCAGCAACATTTTTTTTGTTTATCTTAATTGTGCCTGTAGCTTATACTCAAGGTCTTTGAGAATTTTATTAAATACTTTGTTAACCTCTTCATTTGTAAGGCTTCGGTCTGTCGCTCTGAATGAGATAGCAAACGCAACACTCTTTTTGCCTTCAGGTATTTGAGAGCCTTCATATACGTCAAATAGCTTTATGGTGTCTAACAGCTCGCCTGATGCTTTCATTATTACCGCTTCAATATCACCAACAGGAGTAGTCTTGTCAACAAGCATTGCAATATCCCTTGTAACAGCAGGGAATTTAGGTAGTTGCTTGAACTTAATTTCTTTTGTTATTGCATTAAATACATCAATAAAGCTAATTTCTGCAAGATAACATTTTTCTTCAATATCAAAATTCTTTGCAACGGTTGGATGTACCTCGCCGATAGTACCTATCTTTTTGTCATTGATAAACAGGTTTGCACATCTTCCGGGGTGATAGGTAGGATTGGTTGTATCAGCAACATATTTTACATTTTTAATATGCATATTTTCAAATAAATCCTCACAAACACCTTTTAAGTCAAAGAAATCTGTATTTCCGTACATTCCGAGTGTAATAATTTCAGGCTCATCAGGAAGCTTTCCTGCTTCTGTGGGAAGATATATCTTTGCTATTTCAAAAAGCTTTGCCTGAGCATTTTGATGATTATAGTTGTATGAGAGTGCATTTAACATACTTGCCGCAGTTGTTGTTCTCATAACAGAGGTATCCTCGCCGAGCGGATTTGTAATAACAACATTCTTTGTCAAGTCACTGTCTGGAGGAATTAAGAGCTTATCATAAATTGTCGGACTTGTAAAGGTGTATGTTCTAATCTCATACATTCCGTGAGCCTTTAACAATGATGAAACTACATCTCTTGTTGTCTGCAACTGAGTTCTTCCGCCTGTGGTAGCTTCTCCTGTGAGAAGTGTAACAGGAATATTATTATATCCGTAAAAACGAGCAATTTCTTCTGCAATGTCGGCTTCTGCCTCAATGTCCGGACGGAAGGTCGGTGCAATAACTGTCATTTTATCAAGGTCAACCTCAAAGTCAATTGCTCTTAAATAATCTGCCATTTCTTCTGTTGAAATGTCTGTTCCTAAAAATGCGTTAATTTTATCAGGTCTGAAATCATGAACCTTTTGTTCCTTTGTTTTGCCCATGCAATCAATTATTCCGCCGACAACCTCACCGCACTCAAGCATTTGAACAAGCTCACAGGCTCTGTCAACAGCAGGCTTTGCATTGTTATAGTCAAGTCCCTTTTCGTATCTTGAGGAAGCTTCGGTTCTTAATCCTATTCTTTGTGCTGTAAGTCTTACACTTGCAGCATCAAAGGTTGCAGACTCGAAAATTACAGTTGTTGTATCGGGTTTTACCTCGGAATTAAATCCGCCCATAACACCTGCTACTGCTACTGCTTTCTTACCATCTGAGATAACAAGGTCATTTGATGTGAGAGTTCTGTCCTGCTCGTCAAGTGTTTTGATTATTTCGCCATTTGATGCGTCTCTTACAACAATTTTGTTGCCCTCTAAATCTCTGAGGTCAAATGCGTGCATTGGCTGACCATATTCAAGAAGAATATAATTTGTTATGTCAACGATATTATTAATAGAACGTATTCCACAGGCACGAAGTCTTGAAACAAGCCATTTCGGTGATGGACCTATCTTTACATTCTTAATCATCTTTGCACAGTATCTTGTACATTTTTCGGGATTTAGTACCTCAACAGAAATATAATCGTTAATGTTTTCAGAATTTTCATTGTATTCAGGAGTATGAAGCTTAAACGGCTTTTTAAAGGTTGCCGCAGTTTCTCTCGCTAATCCGATTACACTGAAACAGTCGGGACGGTTTGAAGTAATTTCATATTCAACAACTTCTTCGTTTAAACCAAAATAGTCTTTTATATCCATTCCGATTGCGGTGTCCTCGGGCAGTACAAGTATGCCGTATTCAGGCTCATAGCCAAGGTCAGCGCTAGTTAGTCCAAGCTCATCATGTGAGCATAACATACCGCAGGATTCAACACCTCTTAATTTACCTTTTTTAATAGTAATACCTCCGGGTAGTTTTGACATATGCTTTGCAACGGGAACAATCTGCCCTTCCTTAACGTTCGGAGCACCTGTTACAATCTGAACAGGTTCGCCCTCGCCTACATCAACCATACATACCACCATGTGGTCTGAATCCTCATGAGGACGAATACTTAAAACCTTTCCTGTTACAACATTTTCTATATTTTCGCCGATATTTTCAACACCTTCAACCTTTGAGCCTGTCATTGTAACAGCTTCAGCATATTCCTTGGGAGTAATTCCCGAAATATCAGTGTAGTCGGCAAACCAACTCATTGGAACTTTCATAGCTTAATCCTTCCTTTCAATTAAAATTGTTTTAAGAATTTAAGGTCATTCTCAAAGAAGAGTCTTAAATCGTCAATTCCGTATTTTCTCATAACAAGTCTTTCAAGACCAATACCAAACGCAAAGCCTGAATAAACCTCGGGGTCAATTCCGCAGTTTGCAAGAACCTTTGGATGTACCATACCACAGCCGAGCACCTCTATCCAACCCTCGCCCTTACAAATTCTGCAGCCCTTACCTCCGCATACAAAGCAGGCAACGTCAAGCTCTGCAGAAGGCTCTGTAAACGGGAAGTGGTGAGGACGGAAACGAACAACAGTGCTGTTGCCGTATATAGCCTTCATACAAGCCTCAAGTGTACCCTTCAGGTCAGCCATGGTTATACCCTTATCAACAACAAGACCTTCTATCTGATTAAAAACAGGCGAATGAGTTGCGTCAACAGCATCACTTCTGTAAACAACACCCGGTGCAATAATTCTGATTGGTGGCTTTTGTTTTTCCATTACACGAACCTGCATAGGTGATGTCTGTGTTCTTAGAACTATATTGTCTTCAATGTAGAATGTATCCTGAGTATCTCTTGCAGGATGATTTTTAGGGATATTGAGTGCCTCAAAATTGTAGTAGTCATATTCTACTTCCGGTCCCTCTGCAATTTCAAAGCCAAGACCGATAAATATATCCTTTAATTCATTTAATACAGTTGTTAATGGATGGAGCTTTCCTATTTCCTTCTTGTTACCGGGCATAGTTACATCTATGACCTCTTTTACAAGGTTTTCGTTTTGTAATTTTTCTTCAAGCTCTTTTTTCTTTGAGTCAATTTCACTGCTTAAAAAGTCTCTTATTTCATTTGCCAAAGCACCAATAACAGGACGTTCTTCAGCAGATAATGCTCCCATACCCTTTAAAACGGCAGTAAGCTCACCTTTTTTTCCGAGGTACTTAATTCTGATTTCCTCCAGAGAGTCAAGCTCGGTGGAATTTTTCAATAATTCTTCAACAGAGCTATTAATTTCTTCAAGTTTTTGTTTCATAAGAATTTTCATATCCTTTCATAAAAATTTAAAAAGTCCCTGCAAAATGCAGGGACGAAACAACAAATTCCGCGGTACCACCCGTATTCCCGATAAAATCGGGCACTTAAAATGCAGATAACGGCTGCTCTCCGTTGCCGGCTACACATTTATCACTTCACCGACACAGCTCCGAAACGAAGGTTCAGCTATACTCTTACCGCAACGGCTCACAGCCAACGACCGTCACTCTCTTATGGCGAATTTACAGCCTACTGAATTTCATCATAGCCTTTTATTAAACTATTTATGTATTTTATCATACTTTTTTTTGTATTTCAATACCTTTTTGAAAAAAACTTCAATTTCGTGTAAAAATTTTTGGTAAATTTTCTTGACAGTAATATAAAACTGTGCTATAATGTAGAAGATTTCGGGGTGTAGCGCAGTTGGTAGCGCGCACGTCTGGGGGGCGTGGTGCCGCAGGTTCAAATCCTGTCACTCCGACCAGAAAGCGACATTATTCGACTGAGTAATGTCGTTTTTTATTAATAATTATACATATATGGTTTGGTATGTGTCGGTTTTGATTGTACTAAAAAAGGCTGAATGGGGGAAGAGAAAATGAAGAAAAAACGGACAAGCTCAATTTATGTAAGATTGGTTATAACGATTGTTTCGGCAATATTTGCAGTGACACTTATTATAGGCGGAATGAGCATATATGCTATTGACAAATGCATGAAAGAGGTTTTGCCTACAGGATATGACGAGATAAATTCGATTATATACAATATCGGAGTTGGGAGTTATGCCCTGGTGTTACTTGTGGCAATACTTTTTTCGGTTATTACAGTTATGATTGCAGGAAGGATTGTAAAGCCATTAAAACAGCTTATAAAAGAAGCGGACGAGTTGTCAAACGGAGATTATGAGGTGAATATTGAGCCGAGTAATATATATGAAATAGATGCACTTGGTACTGCCTTTGTAAAAATGGCAGAAAGCATCAAAGAACATGACCACCATCAGCATATGCTTGCATACAGGGATTCTTTAACAGGGCTCAGGAATGTAACTTCATATAAATCATGGACAAGCGGGATTGAAAAGGAAATAAATAATTCTGATACAAAATTCGGAATTGTAGTTTTTGATTTGAATGAACTCAAAGAAACTAATGATAACATAGGTCATGAGGCTGGCAATAAGCTTATATGCAGTGCTGCACAAATTATTTCGGGAGTTTTTAAGAGGAGCCCTGTATTTCGTATCGGAGGGGACGAATTTGCAGTTATCTTAAAAAGCAGAGATTATGATGAGTGCGATTTATTAATAGAAAAGCTTGACAGAAGATGTAAAAGTGAATTTATAACTGCCGAGGGAAAGACAGTTCCTGTACATATAGCAAGAGGAGTAGCATTTTATGACAGTAAAACAGATACCTCGGTTGTTGATGTGTTTAATCGTGCAGATGATTTAATGTATGAGAATAAAAGAAATATAAAGACCGGTATGATATAATTATAAACCGCCACCCAGTATTTTAATTTTGGGGCGGTTTTTCTTACTTTAGAATGTAAGAAAAATTTGCAGTAACACTTGAATATTTAGATAAATAGTGTTATAATACAAAATATAGTATAAAATAGTATAAAGTGGGGTTTTTTATGGATTACTGTTTTTCAAGGGATTTATACAGGTATTATGGTGAAAAGGGAGAGTCTTTTGTACGACGCATATTTCGTCCGTTAGAGTTAAAATACATATCCTTGTTCAGAAAAGCTAATAAATGCAATTTTTTGCCCTTGAGATTATACTATATTTTAAGGTTAAAAAGACTTTCAGACAGAACTCAAATACAAATACCCGCACGTACCAGCATAGGAGAAGGGTTTTATATAGGCCACTGCGGACGGATAATAATTCATCCTGATGCAAGACTTGGGAAGAATATAAATATTGCAACAGGTGTAACAATCGGACAGGAAAATCGCGGAGAAAGAAAGGGTACACCCGTGATTGAGGACAACTGCTGGATTGGGACAAATGCTGTTGTGGTTGGGAATATAAAAATAGGTGAGGATGTTTTAATAGCACCGTTGGCATATGTTAATTTTGATGTGCCGCCACATTCTATTGTTATAGGAAATCCAGCAAGAATTATACCAAAAGAAAATGCCACAAAAGACTATATATGTAACATAGTTTAAGTACGGAGGTGGGCAAGTTGGAGCAAAAGGACAGAAGAATAAAATACAACTTAATATCAGGTGTTGTCTATCAGGTGGTTTTGATTGCGCTGAGTTTTCTTTTGCCAAGACTTTATCTTGAAAATTTTGGCTCAGAGGTTAACGGAGTGCTTTCAACAATAAAGCAGATCTTTACATATATGTGCTTGCTTGAGGCAGGTGTTGGACTTGCTACAACACAGGCATTATACAAGCCTGTTGCACAAAAGGATTTTGGCAGTGCAAGTGCTGTGCTTTCAGCAACGAATAAATATTATATTAAGACCGGTGTTGTTTATACCATAATAGTGCTTTTGATTGCAGTGCTGTATGCATATGTAATTCCGACAAGTATAAATAGTCATGTGTTATTCTTGCTTGTTATATTAAATGCATTGCCCTCCTTGTTCAGCTTTTTTATTCAGGCAAAGTATAGGATACTTATGGAGGTTGATGGGAGAAAATATGTTATAACCAATTCAGAAACAATTCTTCAGTTATTAGTCAATGCAGGTAAAATACTTGTTCTCCTGTTAACAGACAGTCTTGTGCTTATACAGCTTGTGTATTGTGTTCTGGCAATTGTTCAGCTCGGGTATTTATACATTTACGCAAAAAGGAGATATAAGTGGCTTAATTTAAAAACAAGACCTGATTATAATGCTATATCACAAAAAAAATCAGTTCTTGTACATCAGCTATCAGGTATGGTTTTTAATAATACAGATATAATTCTTCTGTCAATACTGTGTGATTTTAAGGTGGTTAGTGTTTATACTATTTACAATATATTTTTCTCGCAAATGCAGTCATTTATAACAAGCATAGTATCAGGCTTTAGCTTTGCTTTGGGACAAATGTTTCAGGTTGACAGAGAAAAATTCAACAAAGTGTATAATTTGTATGAAAGCGCTTATATAATGGCAACTTTTATAATATACACATTGATGGCAGTCTTTTTACTCCCGTTGATACAGATATATACAGGCGGAATAAATGATGCCAATTATACAAATGTATATCTTGTGTTCCTGTTTGTGTTGATGAATTTATTAGCAAACGGGAAGCTTCCTGTAAATCATGTTCTTGAATATTCAGGAAAGTTTGAGGAAACCAGGTCACATGCGATTACAGAGATGGTTATTAATATAGTTGTTTCAGTGGTATGCATTATAAAATGGGGTATCTGTGGTGCAATATTTGGCACTATCACCGCACTGCTATACAGAAGCATTGTAATGATTTATTATTCAAATAAAAAAGTGCTTGGAAGAAGCATGTTCAGTACATATAAACTCTGGTTGATTAATGGAGCAGTATTTGCAGTTGTAATGTTAATATTGTTTGTGGACAGCTTTAGCGGAGTATC
>JAFQNU010000142.1 GCA_017420825.1 Clostridia bacterium | reverse complement strand
TCTCATTTCCTCTTTTGTATAATCACCAAGAGGCATAAGAGTATGCGACAATATTTCCTGTGTCATGTTATATAAAACATAGCTCTGGTCTTTGTTACCCGCACTACCGATATGCAATTCATATTCTCCGTTGTTGTTTATGATTTTTGCATAATGACCCGTTGCTATATAGTCCATACCCATTTTCTTTGCCTTTTCATACATCAAACCAAATTTAATGTGTTTGTTACAGGCAATACATGGATTTGGGGTTCTTCCTGCTATATATTCATTAACGAAGTAATCTATCACATACTTTTTAAATTCTTCCCTGAAATCCAAAACAAAATGCTCTATTCCAAGTGTATCACACACTTTTTTTGCATCCTGTTCTTCAACTCTGATGTCATCACTGCCGGGAGTAAGGCGCATAGTGGCACCAATCACCTCATAGCCCTGTTCAATAAGAAGTGCCGCCGCTGCCGAGGAATCAACCCCGCCACTCATTCCGACCATTACCTTTTTTTTATCCATTTAAATTCTCTCTTTCTAAAAGAATAAGTGTTCTACAAGAATTTTTACCCCTATACCAACCAAAACAATACCGCCAAAAATTTCTGACTTATTACCGAATAGGTTTCCGCATTTATTTCCTATATATACCCCAACAAATGAAAATAAAAACGCAACTACACCAACAACTCCCGATGCAAATAACGCATCAGACAGCTGTGTTGTAAATCCGCCATCACCCATTGCCGCAAAGGAAATGCCAACCGCAAGTGCGTCAATGCTTGTTGCAATTGCAAGTACAACAAGCGTCTTATCAGACAGAGGATTTGCGTGATTTTCTTCCTCTTCTTCACTCATTGCATCATAAATCATTTTCCCACCTATAACGGACAACAAAACAAATGCAATCCAATGGTCAACCGATTTAATAAAGCCTGCAAACACAGAGCCGAGCATATCACCCAGAAACAACATTCCAAATTGGAATATGCCAAAATACAAAGCTATTTTAAGGGCATTCCTTATTTTTATATGTTTTAATATAATTCCGTCTGTAACAGCGACTGAAAATGCGTCCATCGCAAGTCCAACCGATATGAAAAGCAGTGAAATAATGTCCATTCAAAGATATCCCCCGATTATCAGTTTTCAAATCTTTTTTCCCTTGTCATCAGTTCCTTTACTGCCAGCTTAGGAGATTTGTTTTCAAATAGTATTTTGCAAGCCTGTTCGACAATAGGCATATCCACACCGTATTTTTGGGAAAGTGCAAAAGCCGCCTTAGCAGTATGAATTCCCTCAACAACCATGTGAACCTCGTCTAACGTTTCCTCCATTGTTTTTCCCTGACCAAGCAGTATTCCTGCACGTCTGTTTCTTGAATGCATACTCGTACAGGTAACAATCAAATCACCGATACCTGAAAGTCCTGCAAAGGTTTCAGCCTCCGCTCCCATTGCAACACCAAGTCTCTTTATTTCGGAAATTCCTCTTGTCATAAGTGCTGCTTTAGTGTTATCGCCATAGCCAAGCCCGTCACAAATTCCTGCACACAATGCTATAACGTTTTTAAGTGCACCGCCAATTTCTACTCCGATTTTATCAGATGAAAGATAAACTCTGAAGCTCTCGTCCATAAATATGTCCTGTACAAGTGCCGCCACCTCATCATTTTCACAAGCAACAACATTGGTTGTAGGCAGTCCCATACCTACCTCCTCTGCATGTGAAGGGCCGCTCATAACTGCAATATGATTATTCACAAGCTCCTCTTGATATACCTGTGACATACGCAAAAGAGTGTCATTTTCAAGTCCTTTTGACAAATTCACCAACGGCTGACTGCTTTTTACAACCTCTGCCAATGCTTTTGCAGTCTGCCTTGTTGCAAAGCTTGGTACAACTGTAACTATTAAATCTGCACCCTCTACGCATTCTTTCATATCATTACTGCAATGAACAGTGTCTAAAAGCTTTACACCCTTTAAAAATTCTTTATTCTCTCTGTCCTTCTCAATTCTTTCTGCCTCGTCCTTCAAAAAGCTCCACAATGCTACATCATAACCTTTTTTCCCCAAAAGCGAGCTTACAGCCGTTCCAAAGCTTCCCGAACCAATTACTGCTATTTTCATAATCTATCCTTTCTCAGACACTTACTTCTTCTTTTCAAATAATTTATTCTCTGTTCCGCTAGTAAGACGTTCTATATTTGACCTGTGTTTTACAATCACAAGAACTGCCATAACAACAGATGAAAGTATAGGTATAAGTATGAAATCACCCTCAACAAGCATTACAACAGCTACAAGGCATGGGTAGATAACAGCCGCCGCAATTGAGCCGAGTGAAACATATCTTGATACCGCCATTATAATTAAAGACGCAATCATTACAATAAGTCCGATTTTCCAGTCAAGCGTCAAAATAACTCCAAGGCTTGTTGCAACACCCTTTCCGCCTTTAAAACCGAAGAATACAGGGAAATCATGACCTATCACAGCAAATATTCCTGCAATATACTTCATTGAATTTAAAAGCGGATTTACAGTCTCAATACTGTTTCTGACAAAGTAATCAACTAAAATACCAACTAACACAGCTATTACACCCTTTAATACATCTATAAGCAAGGTTACAACAGCCGCCTTTTTTCCGTAAACTCTGAGCATATTTGTTGTTCCTGCATTTTTGGAGCCTGAATTTCTGATATCATCTCCGTGAACACCTTTTGAAATTAAAATTGCACCTGAAATACTTCCAATAAAATATCCCACAAGAGCAACAAGAACCGCAACAATATAAATCATTATAATTTCCTCCTGAGTATCTATTATTTACAATACTATATTTTATCATTTATTATGCACGCTGTCAACCGATAATTAAAGTATTTTTTCAGAATTCAATATGCAGTCTATAACACAAAAAAAACAGCAGCTACTAATCAATTCATTTGTAACTGCTGTTTTTAATTATTAAAAAATCTCTTTAGCTGTTATTTCAAGCCATCTTCTCGAAATAAGCTCGTGACCGAGGATTGTCACCCTGCAGTCTTGCCCCTACAATGTACTGATAGCCATGTCCCATAATGTGATTTAAATCTTCATTTCTTCCTCTGTTTCCGTCTG
>JAFQNU010000141.1 GCA_017420825.1 Clostridia bacterium | reverse complement strand
CGACTATCAATACTTTTTTTATTACTGATTTGTCAAGCGGCAAAAGATTATTGTAGTTATTAATAAGTGTGAGATATTTATCCGAAATTTTTTCAATAATATCTGCAAAATATTTTTCATCTACATCGGAAGTCTTATCCTCGCAGTCTAAAATACCGTACTCCTCTTTAAGATTCCATATTCTCTCAACAGCCTCATCAAGTCTCTTCTCTTCTATTTCTCCCGAAAGAATACGTTTTTCCATTTCATCAATATACTCATATGCCGGCCACAAAAGAATATCATTACCAGCCAAAAAGCTTTCGATACACTTTTCAACAGCCTGATTTCCTGCAAATCCACCCATAACCAATGCATCTGTTACCGTAACACCTTTAAAGCCGAGTTCCTTTCTTAACAGATTTGTTGTCAATTCATATGACAATGTTGCTGGAGGGTAAACTCCGTCTGCTTTTTCTGTCTGATAATTAACAAGATTCATATGAGCTGTCATGATAGCAGGAGGATTCTGTTTAAATAACTCCTTATACATCTTACCATATGTATTTCTCCATATATCTATTGGTGTTTCGTTATCCGTCATTGCAATGTGAGAATCTATATTGTCATCGTAAGGATATCCCGGATAATGTTTCAGAGTGGAAATAACACCCCTATCCTTCATAGCTCTTAACTCTTCTTTTACAATTTTAACATTAAGCTCACTTTTATCACTTACCGAACGTATATCATTAACAGGACTTCTATTTGATATACTAAGGTCACATACCGGCCAGAACAACCAATTTATTCCTGTTTTTTTACTATCTTCGGCTTTAAACTCTCCTGCATTGTATGCCAACTCTTCACTGTTTGCTGCTCCCATAGCCATTTGAGGAGGTAATTCCAAACCAAATTGTGTAGCATATGAACCATAATCTGCGGTTGCAAACATAGGCACTTTGAGATATTTATTGTACTCCGATATTGTATCACCAAAATTCAGATTATTACCCACCATCAAGCCTTTAACTATTCCTGTGTTATTAAAAAGTCCGCCAATAGGATATTTTTCTAAAAATGCCTCTATGCTTCCGCACATTTCGATATGCTTGTCTGTTTCCTGCAAGGATATCACAGTCTGTCCGATTTTTTCTCTTAGTGTTAAATCCTTCCACGAGTTAACCTTTCTCATAATATATTCCTCCATTCTAATAGATATATTGTATTATATATCCATGACATAATTATGTCAATATAGCTAATACACGAACACAAAAAATGCAACAAAAAACACAAGATTTGATTTTATTGATTTGCGTTTATTATTTTTGTTTTTTCTGATTTATCTTTCAAATTAATGTATCTAACAAACAACGAAACTCTGTTTTCATTATCAAGACTTGTCCAAAGGTCATTTGTAAACTGTTCAAAATCATTATCAAGCTCAATTTCCCTTGGTTCACCTTCAAATGTTGGGATAGGATTTCCGTCAGTTTTATATGTATGAATTAAATGGCCTTTTCCTGCCACTCCATCTTCATACTCATAAAAGTTTCTCTGACAATTCCCGTTATTGTACTTTAATATACTTAATTTATATGAAAATCCGTTTTCTAAATCTACAACGCCACTTATTCTCGGTGTAAAGTTTGGTTCGTCAGGCTCATACTCTCTTGTTCTTAACCCGTCCGCAAAGGTTTTACCATTCTTCATAAAATCATATATTGTATCTGTCTGGTCTCCGTTGGTTACAATAGTCTTATCACCAAGAACTCTTACAGGAGCATAGATAATTAATGACGGGTCAACCATTTTAGACTCATCATATGCTTTTGTGATTATTCCGCCATCCTTTTCAACAAAAACTCTGTTTCTGCTGTTTACACTTCTACCCATAATGAAATATGCAATAACTGCATTTTCTCCATCAGGTGTTTCCCCAATTATTATACCCCTACCAGGATATTTATTTATAGCTAACTCGTTAATCATAATTACTCTTACCTTTCCTTTGTGATTTGTTCCGATACTTTTTCAACAGATAGTGGCAAAATTACCCACTCTGCCTCCTCCATAACCCTTTTTTGCAAAATTTCAGGTGTATCACCCTCTTTGATTTCAACCGCTTTTTGCATTATGATTTCACCGCCGTCGGTAATCTCATTAACAAAATGAGTTGTTGCGCCTGTAAGCTTTACTCCCTTTTCAAGTGCAGCCTCATGAACACGCAATCCATAATATCCGTCACCGCAAAATGATGGAATCAATGAAGGATGTATATTAATAATCTTTTTATCATACCTTCTGACAAATTCAGCACTTAAAATTACTAAAAATCCTGCAAGAACTATCAAATCTATATTATTATCTTCAATAGCACTAATAAGATTATTTTCAAAATCTGCATCCTTTTTTATAAAAAGTGCATCTATTCCGTTTTGTTTTGCACGTTCCAAAGCATATGCATTCTCTTTATTTGAAATTACAAGAGAAATTTCACCGCTTTTTATAATACCGGATTTCTGAGCATCTATGAGTGCCTGCAGATTTGTACCGCCGCCGCTTACCAAAACGGCAATTTTCGCCTTTAGCACAGGGTAACACCGCCCTCGCCCTTTACGATTTCACCAATAATATAGGCATTATCAAGAATTTCCAATGCCTTATCAGCATCATTCTTTGATACAACAACACTCATTCCAACACCCATATTATATGTATTAAACATATCGCGTTCAGGAATGTTTCCTGTCTTTTGAAGTACATTAAATACAGGAAGAACTTTAACCGCTGATTTTTCAATTTTAGCCTGGTAACCATCCGGAATACTTCTTGGAATATTCTCATAGAAACCGCCGCCTGTTATATGTGAAACAGACTTGATTGTAATGGTATTATATAAATCCATAATCTGTTTTACATATATCTTTGTTGGTGTTAAGAGCTCCTCACCAAGTGTTTTACCAAGCTCGTCTATATACACATTCAAATCCTTGTTATCAACATCAAAAACCTTTCTTACCAAAGAAAATCCGTTTGAGTGAACACCTGACGAAGGCATTGCTATAATAATATCTCCCTCTTTGGTTTTTGTGTTATCAATAACTCTGTCTTTATCTACTATACCAACAGAAAATCCTGCAAGGTCATACTCATCAATCGGATAAAAGCCCGGCATTTCAGCTGTTTCTCCGCCTATCAAAGCACAACCCGACTGAACACAGCCCTCTGCAACTCCTGATACAATACTTGCAATTTTTTCAGGTACATTTTTACCGCACGCAATATAATCAAGGAAAAACATCGGCTTTGCGCCTGCACATATAATATCATTAACACACATAGCAACACAGTCTATACCAACAGTATCGTGCTTGTCCATCAAAAATGCAATTTTTAACTTTGTACCGACACCGTCTGTACCGCTCACCAATACAGGATTTTTAATACCTGTCATGTCAGGAGCAAATAATCCGCCAAAACCACCAATATCAGATACAACACCACTATTCATTGTTCTTTTTATGTGTTTTTTCATAAGCTGTACTGAATCATAACCTGCAGTAATATCAACACCTGCCGCCTTATAACTTTCACTAAAACTACTGTTCATTTCATTTACCTCTTTCTATTAATATGTTAATTCTTTATCTTTTTTCAAAACCTGTTCTGTCATCTCATCACGCATAGCTTTAAGCTTTTGTGAAAGCTCCTCATCTGATAAAGCAAGCATCTGCATTGCAAGAATTGCAGCATTTTCAGCACCGTCAATTGCAACTGTTGCAACAGGGATACCTGCCGGCATCTGTACTGTTGATAAAAGTGCATCAATTCCTTCAAGTGCGGACGCCTTAATGGGAATTCCGATTACAGGCAAGGTTGTGTTAGCCGCCATGACTCCTGCAAGGTGTGCCGCCTTTCCTGCTGCTGCTATTATTACTCCAAAACCGTTTTCTTTAGCCTTAGACGAAAACTCGTGAGCCTCAACAGGTGTTCTGTGTGCTGAATACACATGTACCTCAAACGGCACCTCAAATTTTCTTAATTTATCAAGTGCAGGCTTAACCTTTGGCAGGTCACTGTCACTACCCATGATGATTGCTACTTTTTTCATAAGCTTCTTCCTTTCCTATGCATAATTATCTGACTATATATTACCATATAATACAACTTTTTTCAAGTAGTTATTACAAAATATTTTCACAAAAAAAGCCCGTGCACACACAGGCTGTTTTGTT
>JAFQNU010000140.1 GCA_017420825.1 Clostridia bacterium | reverse complement strand
TGCACCACTAAGAACAATAGTTGCATCTGTTGTTGCAGCAAATGCCGTAGTACTTAGCATACAAATCATGATTGCACTAAGTAAAGCACACAATTTTTTCATGATAATTATCTCCTTTTTATTTATTTTCTATTACTTTTCCCAGAATCTATGTTCCGGACCAAAATCTGTATCGATAGCATCATACATACCTGCAAAATAATAGTCAAGCAACATAATGTCTATATCATCTATTGTACCTGTACCATCATCATATACGTCAGCAGCTAACAGACGAGGATCATTAGGATCTTCCCAGAATCTGTGTTCAGTTCCAAAATCTGTATCGATAGCATCATACATACCTGCGAAATAATAGTCAAGCAACATAATATCTATGTCATCTACTGTACCTGTACCATCATCATATACATCACCCAGAATATATGTAGGTTCTTCTTCCTCTTCTGTTGTAAGAACTGAAATAACAGCTTCATAGTATGAATATGTTTTTGCACTTTCGCCTTCGCCTTTAGTTACGCTAACATTTTCGCCGCCGACACGTACCACGTATTGGGTTGGTTCTTGGTCGGAAGTATTAGTTTCCACCAAGAAGATTTTTCCAAGCTCTAACTTGGCAAAATATATCAGAAATATTATGTGCACAAAACTATTTTAAATTAATTGTTGTATTCATTCTTTTTTTGTGGTAAAATGGAGTGAGAAATCAAAAAAAATGGAGTGATTTTTATTTACTTTGAGATAATGATTGCCCTTGTTCTGGGTATAATATTTGCAGATGCCGGATATTTTTATTATGTTCTCGGAGCATGTATCGTTGTGACAGCGTTGTGTCTTATTGCAAAGTTAATTATCAAAAATATTGGATTATTCAGATTATGGCTTGTGGCGGCGTTTTTGCTTGGATTTATTATTTCATCTCATGCACAGGACTATGAAACAAGAGAACTGTTTCCTGTTGATTCAAAATTTATAACACTAAAAGGCTATGTTGCATCAGTTCCGGAGGAGAGGGACGGCAGATACAAATATATCATAAAAGGTGAGGAATACAGTTATCTTGATAAGAATGAAAAAATTAATGAAGATGTCAGGCTATCCACGCTCACAAAGCTTGATTACGGTGAGAGTGTAACAATAAGAGGATTTCTTGACAGAATTGACGGTAAAAATAACAGTAATGATTTTGACTATAACCTTTATTACAAGGGTAGGAATATATTTTACAAAATAAGCGACTATGAAATAACAACAAACGGACGTAAGGAGCTGTTTGGAATTAAACATATAATAAATACTGCACGGATAAAAATGGGCGAGGTTATTGAACATAACTTTGTAGGTGATGAGGCTGCAGTATTAAAAGCAGTAGTAACGGGAAACAAAAAGGAATTTTCAGAAGATTATTATGACCTTCTTTTATATACAAACACATTAAGAATGTTATATCCCGCATATTTACATATATTTATGATTATGGGTATAATGAATTTTATATTTGTATTTTTCAGACGTAAAACGAGGGATATTATAATAGCAGCTGTATTGATAATATATGCAATATTTAATTTTACTAATGCAGTAGCATTAAAAAGCACATTGCTGATTATTGTGACATTTATATCGCTGCACAAGCTTGGATATACACATTACACTGATTTGATTGCAATAACGGTAACACTGATATTAATATCTAATCCCTTGTTGTTATACAACTGCGGATTTGTAGTTTCTGTAACTTTGGGCATTATGATATTTGTTCTGAAGGAGCCGTTGAAGGAAGCATTGCACTTTATTTCGTATCCGAGATTAAGAAGCTTTATTGTGTTTTATCTGATAGCGACGGTCGGAAGTGTAGTTCTGTTTGCATACTATTTCCAGGGGACAAGCCCATGGGGACCTATACTCAATCTGATATATTTTCCGTTGGTTATTATAACAATAGTAGTGTTTTGGATATTTGCATCACCTGTACTGGTATTTGGTGTAGACCTGTTTATGAAGCCTGTGCTTGAATTGTTGGTGTACTGTATTTACAGCCTGCCATTTTTTGTTGAAAAGCTACCCTTTGCAAGAATTGACCTTGGGGGAGTGGGAATAGTTATCTTGATTCTGTTCTACCTTTGTCTTGCATTGGTAAGAAATGTGTATATAAGAGGGTGGAGAAATTTCAAAAGCGTTGTTCTTGTTCTGATAATTCTTGGCGGAAGTATATCGGTTGCAATAAGAGAAGTAGCAATTGCAAGTGGAATGAATATAACCTTTGTTAATGTCGGACATGGTGATGGTATTCTAATAAGACTCCCGAAGGGTGAGAGAATCATTATTGACGGCGGAGGCGGAGAGGAATTTTCAAGCTATGATACAGGTAAAAGGGTGTTTATACCGTATCTGAAAAAGGAAGGTATATTCGATATTGATTTGGCAATTGTCACACATTACCATAAAGACCATTGTCTTGGTACGATTGCGGCATTGAAAAATATGAATATTGACATGGTTGCTATGCCTGATGTTATGAAGGACAACAAATACCGAAAGGAAATAGAAAGGCTTGCCGAGGAAACGGAGACTGAAATACTGTACCTTGCATATAAAGATAAAATCAGATTTGATTCGGGAGCGGTGATTGAAATAATATCCCCCGAGAATGACAGATATATTGAGGAAAATGATACATCTGTTGTTTTCAGTCTTACATATAACGGCTTTAAGGCTCTGTTTATGGGTGATGCAACAAAATATATAGAAGATAAATATTTTAATGAGTTTGAAGATGTTGACCTTATTAAGGTAGGTCATCATGGTTCGGACACATCAACAGGCAAGAGATTTCTTGATTTGGTAAAGCCTGAACTTGCAGTGATATATATAAATGACCACAGTGCATATGGTTTACCCAACGGTGATGTAATAAGCAGGTTAGAGGAAAGCGGAGCAGACATTTTCAGAACTGATATGGACGGAGATATTACATTTACAGTGTATGACAGGGACAATATATTGATAAATACATTTAACATGAATAATGAAAATATAGGCAAATTAAAGTAAAAAAG
>JAFQNU010000139.1 GCA_017420825.1 Clostridia bacterium | reverse complement strand
TATTAAACAGTTCTGCTCCGCACTGAAACCAAGCTCTTCCGCTTGGGAACGGCAGACTTGGTGCTATGATTTTCGGCGGAGCTATGTGTGACAGAATACAATTAAATGAAGACACATTATGGTCAGGACAGCCTGAGACTAAACGGCTTATACATGACCATGACAAACTCACAAATATAAGAAAACTCATAAATAACGGTGATTTTATAAATGCCGAACAGGCAGTAAAGAAAAGTATGTTTAATGTTATTTCCTCAACATATTTACCTGCCGGAGAAATAATAGTTGAGCTTGACCAGCCACGTGCCCCCTTGGCAGAGCCTGAAAACTATTCCAGAATTCTTGATATTGAAGATGCTATATACAACAGCAAATTCAGCCTTGATGGCGGAAATGTTTATAAAGAGGCTTTTATTTCTGCAAAGGATAAAGTTTTGGTATATCGCATAAAAAATGAAATTCCGCATCAGTTAAACATATATGGTTTGTGCTTGTTAAAAAGCACTGTAAAAGCCTATGACAATATTATTGAAATTGACGGAATATGCCCCACAAAAATAGACAGCGGCTGGGACGGAAGAAAACATGTTTATGAATACAATCCCGATATGGAAAGTATTCGTTTCCGCATAAAACTACGAGTTGAAACAGACGGTCTCTTATACTGTACAGGAAATGCACTCAGAATTGAGGGTTCAAGTGATACAACAATATATACGGCTATTGAAACGAGTTTTAACGGATATAATAAAATGCCTCAATCAGAAGGAAAAAACTATATTTCGCTTTGCGAAAATGATATTAACAATACATACAATCATACATATGACGAGTTAAAAAAACGTCACATCTGTGATTACCGCTCCTTATTTGACAGAGTAAGTCTCAAATTAGGAGAATATAACAATAATCCGACAAATGAGCGTATTTTAAATGCCGAAAATGATTTGAATTTGACCGAGCTTCTGTTTGATTTCGGAAGATATTTAATCATTGCCTGCTCTCGGGAGGGTTGTCAGCCTGCAAATCTTCAGGGCATATGGAACAACAATCTTCTTCCGCCATGGCTATCCAACTACACAATGAACATAAACACACAAATGAACTATTGGCACGTGGAAACCTGTAATCTTCCGGAATGTCATGAGCCGTTATTAAAAATGGTCAGAGAGCTTTGCCAAAAGGGTAACAATTTCGGCTACAACGGCTGGGCATCGTGGCACAACAGCGATTTATGGAGATTTAACCACGAGGCAACTGACGGTGTCAGATGGGGATATTGGATAATGGGCGGTTTTTGGACATGCAGACATATCTGGGAGCATTATCTGCATACACAGGACAAAAAATTCCTTGAAGATAATATAGATATATTCGAAAAAGCAATTGCTTTTTTAAAGGATTGGATGATAGTTGACAAGGACGGATATTTATCTACAAGTCCATCAATTTCGCCTGAAAATGTTTATAATGTTGACGATAAAGAAATATCAGTATGTGAAGGCTCTGCTATGGATATGGCAATAATTAAAGAGTTATTTGTAAATACAGTTAAGGCATGTAAGATTTTGGGACGTGACACAAAAGACTATGAGGAAATCATTTCAAAGCTAAAGCCTGTTATGTTAGATGATGACGGAACAATCTTAGAGTGGGGCAGAAAGGTTGATGAGATTGAACTTGGTCACAGACATATATCCCAACTCTATCTGTTGCACCCTTCAGACCAGGTGAGTGAAAAAAGCGAGTATTTTGATGCTGTTAAAAAAACCCTGAAAAGACGGCTTGATAACGGCGGCGGACACACAGGTTGGTCAAACGCATGGATTGCAAATGTCTTTGCCCGTTTAAAGAATGGTGAAAAGGTATATTTTCATATTATGAATATGTTTAAGAAATCAATATATCCGAATATGCTGGACGCTCACCCACCTTTTCAGATTGATGGCAACTTCGGCATCTGTGCCGCCATTTGCGAAGCACTCCTGCAAAGCCATAACGGCTATATCGAGCTATTACCTGCACTCCCGGCAAAATGGGATAAGGGCGAGGCTTGCGGTCTTGTTGCAAGAGGTGGATATATCGTTAATATCAGTTGGGAAAACGGTTCATATACTGCCGAAATTATCCCTAAAAATGATGGTATAATCAAACTGTATGCAAAAAATATAAAAAGCATATCATGTAATTGCACAGATATCAAATACAATATTAATGATAGCTTTTTAGAGTTTAGGGCAACAGCAAATCAAGCCTATAAGGTATATGGATAAAAAATTGAACTGACTATGACAGTCAGTTCAATTTTTTCATATTATTACTTATCCTTCCTTACCATGCATTTGTCGTGTCCATCTTCCACGCTTTCAGATAGGAAAGCTTTGCTTTTCCGCCATCAGCAAAAAGCTTTACAAGGTTACTTTCTTCATATTTTGGATATACTCTTTGAGTAATACATTTTGAGTCATTAAAGAATACCTCTATAACAGATGCATCAACAAAAACTCTTAATTTCACACTCTTACTGTCCTGAACCGGTAAGCGCTGAACATAACATTCTATATCGTTGACCAAATCACGTCTGACATCATCATGGAAGGTTTTTATCTCCTCAA
The DNA here is from genome assembly GCA_017420825.1 of Clostridia bacterium. Lineage (GTDB taxonomy): Bacteria > Bacillota > Clostridia > UBA1381 > UBA1381 > RGIG1988. Next base: position 684 of record JAFQNU010000139.1, on the reverse strand, counting down.
TCAATTCGTCCCTGTCATATGTAACTGTTGCTATGAGCTTAACGGGTGAAAACAGGTCATCTCTTTTACTGCTTTTTGATGTATCAATTACAACCTCTTTATTAATATTATCATAATAAATAAGTGTTTCTTCCTCACCATCGGGCGAGCAGCACACCTTTATTCCTGCTTTTTGAGCATTTTCAGCTGATAGCTCAAGCTCAATTTCAAGCTGTCTGCCCGATATATTTTCTAAAAGCCTTTCACCCTCTATTTTGCAGCCATCTGTTGATACCTCATCATATCTTAAAGCCTTCAGTTCCTCAACAGGCTTTACATTTATCAAGCCGTCCTCACCTAAGGTCAGCTCTCTTGGCAAGCTCATCGTTCCCAAAAATTCCTCTTCTATCGCAGGTTCATTTTTTCTGCCTTCTAATATCCAACCCCACAAAATTCGTCTGCCATTTTCATCTTCGAGTGACTCATTTGCGAAAAACTGACCTCCGTAGTAATTCATTCTCTCATGCCTTTCGGGAATAAACCGTCCATTTTTGTAATCACCTATGTAATACTGTACACCTCTGTAATGAGATATAAACATCAACACATACTTGTCCCCAAGCTTAAAGAAATCAGGGCAGGAATAGTCCTCATGCTTTTCATTAAGACGTGTAGGCTTATCGAAAAACAACCCGTCAAATTTCC
>JAFQNU010000138.1 GCA_017420825.1 Clostridia bacterium | reverse complement strand
TCAAACGGTTATGCCTTAGAACGAGATCATATTAGAATGACCGAACTTTGGCGAGGGCGGTCATTCTGCTTTTATGGAGAAAATTATCATAACAATGATAATCTCTAAAACTGCAAACAGCAATTTTTTTACCATTAACACAATGCTTACTTTTCATAAGCATACCCCCTTTCATAAACTCAGCACGCGTGCCTGTATGTAAAGGTGGCATAACCGCCGGTGAAAACACCGTTAAGAAATCTTGCCTTATCGGATTGCTCCGACAGGTATAGTATATAACAAAATCTGTCAAAATTCAAGAGATTTAGCAAATTTAACATTTACATTATACGTATAAATCACAATATAATTAACAAAACAGTTGATAATTTCAAAAGTATATGTTATAATAATTACATACGAAATAAAAATGAAAGGAAGATGAGCATGGAAAACAAGGATATTATAGAAGAAGTGGTTGAGATACCACAAGCAGATGAAACGAGTGAAGTTAAAATAGCGCCTGAGGTTGTTGCAACAATTGCAGGAGTGGCAATATCTGAAATTGATGGAGTTGCAGGAATGTGCTCAACCTTTGCAGGGGGAATTGCTGAAATTTTAGGTGCAAAGAAGAATGTTACAAAGGGAATAAAGGTAGATATTAAGGAAAATGATGTAGTAATTGACCTGTATGTGATAGTTGAGTACGGTGTAAGAATACCTGAGCTTGCATGGGAGATACAGGAAAACGTTAAAAACAGTGTTGAGACCATGACAGGACTTACAGTTGAAAAGGTAAACATTCATATCGACGGTGTAAGCTTTAAAAAGAGTGAAATGGAAGAGGCACAAAATGCTGAAATAGACAGTCCATCGGCTGAGGTTGAAGAGATAATAGTTGAAGAAGCAGAGATTGAAGAAATTCCCGATGATGACGAAATGAGCTTATAATTATCAGGGGCAGCCACATTTATTCGGCTGTCCCGATTTTATACGAAAAGGGATAAGAGAATGAAAATAGGAAACGTTGAACTTGAAAACAACATTTTTTTAGCACCAATGGCAGGTGTAACAGACCTGCCTTACAGACGAATGTGTAAAAAATACGGATGTGGTTTTACATATTCCGAAATGGTAAGTGCTAAGGGATTATATTATAAGGATAAGAAAACAGATGACCTCATGCGTTTATGTGAGGAGGAAAAGCCTGCGGCGATACAGATTTTTGGCTCGGAGCCTGAAATTATGAGCTCTGTTGTGGGACAGATAGAGAAAAAGGGTGCGGCGGTAATAGATATTAATATGGGCTGTCCAACACCGAAAATTGTAAACAATGGTGACGGCAGTGCATTGATGAAAAATTCACAGCTTGCAGGAAAAATAATAAGAGCTGTAAAGGATGCGGCAACTGTTCCAGTAACGGCAAAAATCCGAATGGGCTGGGATAACAACAATGCGGTTGAAATGGCAAAGATTTTGGAAGAAAACGGAGCGGACGCAATCTGCGTACATCCAAGAACAAGAGAACAGTTCTATTCGGGAACTGCTGACTGGAGTGTTATAAAAGAGGTTGTTAGTGCGGTGAATATTCCCGTTATCGGAAATGGAGATATTTTCACAGCCTACGATGCACAAAAAATGATTGAGGAAACAGGCTGTTCAGCAGTTATGGTGGCAAGAGGAGCAGAGGGAAATCCTTTTATATTCAGGCAAATAAATGAACTTTTCAAAACAGGCAGAGTGCAATTTGAGCCGACAGAGACAGACAGAATTAATGCGGCGATTGAGCTTGTTGAGGCTTTAGTTCTGGAGAAGGGTGAAAACAGGGGAATTAAAGAGGCCCGCAAGCATATATCATGGTTTATAAAGGGTATGAAGCATAGTGCCGAGGTGAAAAGAAAAATTTTCACATTAACAAAAAAAGATGATGTTATTGAAATCCTTCTGGGAGCAATACAAAAAATTTAAGGCTTACACACGTAACAGGGCGTAAGTCCTTTTTTTATTATAATTTATTTTTGGAAATTTTATTATAGTATAGAAGAAATTATAAGGCAGAAAATATTACTGAATATAGAAAAGGACAGTGATAACATGAAAAAAATTATATATATTTTAATTACAGCATTTATTTTTAGTATAAATGTATCTGCCGAAGAGGCGGTTCTGGACGTATTTGAGGAATACGCTTCCTTTGAGGACACAGTATGCAAAACGGGAGCAATATCTGTGCAATGCGAAAAAAACAAATCTGTTGCGGCAAGGTTCAGGGCAGAATGTACAGGCAAATACAGCATTGAAATAGTAAAAAAACCGCAGATGGGCGAGGTTGAGGTGGTTGGAGAAAAATTTGTATATACACCATTTCGTGACAGGGTGGGAGAGGACAGCTTCAGCTACAAAATTATTTCGGGCGGAATATCGTCAAATATAAGCACTGTATCAGTGTTTGTTAGCAGTAATGCAGACACTGCACCCACAACTGACTTTACCTATGCGGATACAATAGGAAGAGAATGTGATTATGCGGTGGTCAAATTACTGGAAATGGATATAATAAAGGGAGAGCGGGTTGGAAATGAGTATTATTTCTATCCTGATGCGTCAGTAAATAGAGCATCTGCACTTATTTATGTAAATACTGCATTTGATATTGAAAAAACAACGGTTAATGAAAATGAGGTAAATATTTTTGATGACTGTGATTTTCTTTCATATCCTATAAGAAAAAATGCATATATTGCACATAAGGCAAGAATAATAAACGGAGTACAGGAAAATGGAGCTATGTATTTGTATCCGATGCAAAATGTCACAAAGGCGGAATTTATATGTATGCTCGACAGAGCGCTTGGAGCAAAAACAAATTCAGACATTGAGCTTAAGTTCCCCGATAAGACAAACATTCCCGATTATGCAGAAATTTGTGTAAAGAATTTGGTGTCGAGAGGTATTTTGACAAACTCAAAAAATACACCTCTTGAGCCTGATAGGGAGCTTAAAAAGGAGGAAATGGCATTGATGCTGTATAAGGCAGTGAAGTTTAATGAGAAGAAAACGGTGCAGACTCTGTCACAGAGAATAAAGGCAGAGGTTTACGGCTCAAAAATTTCTTAAACGGAGGATACGCTTATGAATCAGCGAAAGGGAAAACAGACAGTAGAATTTAAAAATCCGTCAACCATACTCCAGACGGCTTCAATAGTCGGAAAAAAAGAGGGCGACGGTCCCATGAACGAGTATTTCGACTATATCCTTGATGATGATTATTGGGGTGAAAAAACATGGGAAAAGGCAGAGAGTAAGTTTCAGAAAAAAACGGCGGAGCTTGCCATGCGAAAGGCACAGCTTACCGATAAGGAAATCGACTATATATTTGCAGGCGATTTGATAAATCAGTGTGTCGGTGCAAACTATGCCATGCGTGATTTTGATGCTTCCTTTTTCGGTCTTTACGGTGCCTGTTCAACTATGTGCGAGTCGCTAAGTCTGGGTGCAATGGTTACATCTGCAGGGTATGCCGAGCATTCGCTTTGTATAACATCAAGTCATTTTTGTACAGCAGAAAAGCAGTTTCGTTTTCCGCTTGAATACGGCGGACAAAGAACTCCCACATCACAGTGGACGGTAACAGGCTCAGGCTGTGCCATTCTTACATCATCAGGAGACGGACCGTATATAACTCATATAACAACAGGAAAAATTGTTGATATGGGTGTGTGTGACGTAAATAATATGGGTGCGGCAATGGCGCCTGCCTCCGCAGACACACTTATCACTCATTTTGAGGACACAGGCTTTACTCCCGAAGATTATGATTTGATTTTAACAGGTGACTTAGGTGTTGTTGGCTCTGATATTCTTTGTGATGCATTAAATCAGAAGGGGTATGATATATATAAACAGCACAAGGACGCAGGCAAGATGATATTTGATATAAAAGGACAGGACGTTCATGCTGGTGGAAGCGGTTGCGGTTGCTGTGCAAGCATTTTCTGCGGATATGTTTTCAAGGAGTTAAAAGCAGGAAATCTTAATAATGTTCTGGTAATGGCAACAGGTGCGCTGATGAATACAATGACCATTCAGCAGGGTGACTCAATCCCAGGAATAGCACACGCAGTTCGTGTATGCCGTAGCTTATAGGAAGGAAAAATTGTTATGATATTTTTAAAAGCATTCGTAGTAGGCGGCTTGATATGTGTAATAGGACAGATATTAATTGACAAAACAAAGCTGACACCTGCAAGAATATTAGTTTCGTATGTGGTTGTGGGTGTTATATTACAGGTTTTCGGACTTTATGAAAAGCTGATTAAATTTGCAGGGGCAGGGGCAACAGTACCGCTTAGCGGATTTGGGTGTGTTCTTGCCAAGGGAGTAAAAAAGGCGATAGAAGAACAGGGATTTTTAGGTATATTTACAGGCGGGTTAACCGCAGGTGCGGCAGGAATAACGGCGGCAATCCTGTTCGGGCTTATTGCCTCGCTGATATTCAGACCTAAACCAAGGTCGTAATTCAAATGAAAGGAGAACATATTAATGGGTGTTAGAACAGACCTTGCCTTAGAGGCACAGGAAATGTATTCGCAAAACACCGCTAAGGCGGACAAAATAGATGGTGTAGATGTTAAGGTCACAAAGAATGAGGGAATTACAACAACTAAAATTAAAATAACAAATAAAAACGGAGAAAGAGCCTTGCAAAAGCCGATAGGAACATATGTCACAATCGAGGCGCCCGATATTAAATACAGTGTTGAGGCATATGAGAGTGCCTGTATTTTGCTGTCCGAGGAGATAAAGTCAATCACACATATAGACAGCAAGACAAAAACACTTGTTGTCGGACTGGGTAATAAGCGGATAACTCCCGATGCGCTTGGCCCTGATGTTATATCAAAGCTGATGGTTACAAATCATATGAAGGAGCATATGAAGGAGTATTTTGATGATGACATAACCTCGGTGTGCGCCATTGCTCCCGGAGTGCTTGGCACAACAGGTATGGAGACGGCGCAGATAATAAAGGGAGTTATAAACCAGATACACCCCGACCTTGTAATATGTGTAGATGCACTTGCCTCAAGAAGTCTTGACAGAATAAGCACAACAATACAGCTTGCAGACACAGGCATAAATCCCGGAGCGGGAGTGGATAACAGCAGGGCAAGGCTTGATGAGGAGTCGCTGGGAGTAAAGGTTATCGCAATAGGTGTCCCGACAGTGGTTGATGCGGCAACAATTGCAAGTGACGCAATAGATACAGCCTTTAATGATGTGGAACAACAAACACCGTCAGATGAAAAGAAAAACAATCTTATTAAAGAGGCTCTTTCCAAAAATATTAAAACCCTTATGGTAACACCAAAGGATATAGATACCGTAATAGAAAAGGCATCAAAAACTGTGGCGAACGGAATAAACATGGCACTTCACAAAAACTTAACATTTGAGGATATAGAAAGCTTTGTAGGGTAGTTGACAGAATGTAAATTTCGTTGTAAAATTATGGTAAGAAATAATTAAAACAGGAGTAGAGCAAATTGGAAACAGTAAAAATTAATAATAATATTTCACTTCATTATATTGAAATGAAAAAGCTGAAGACAACCGTTGCAGGAATGTATATAAGAAGAAGGTTGTGCAGAGAGGATGCATCAAAAAATGCACTTATTCCGTATGTGTTAAAAAGCGGATGCATGAGATATCCTAAAATTCAGGACATCAATGCACAGCTTGATGAGCTTTACGGTGCAAAAATGAGTACAGGTGTAATCAAAAACGGAGATAATCAGGTTATATTCTTTGATTGTGAGACAATTTCTGATAAATATGCACCAAACGGAGAAAAGCTGATTTCAGGCTTATTGGATATGCTTTTTTGTGTTGCATTTGAGCCTTTGTGTGAAAATGACAGCTTTAAAAATGATATAGTTGAAAGAGAAAAGAATACAGTTAAGGAAAAGATACAGGCGCTCATAGATGATAAGCGTTCATATGCACAGCTAAGATGTACGCAGGAGGTATGTGAGGGCGATGCTTTTGCAATATCAAAATTCGGTGAAATTGAGGACCTTGAAAAAATAAGTGCAACAGAGTTATATGAGCATTATAAAAAGATGATTACATCGTCACAGATAGATATCTTTATAAGCGGAGAGGCAAATATTGATGAGCTGTCCATGCAGGTTAAGAAATACACTGACAGCATGGAGTTTTCAGAGTGTGAGAGAACCGAGTCGGCAAAGATAAAGCCATGTAATGAGGTAAAGAAGGTTACTGAGAAAATGGACGTCACACAGGGCAAGCTGTCAATAGGCTTTACAACAGAGCTGACAGCAGATGATGACAGATACCCTGCACTTGTAGTTGCTAACAGTATTTTTGGTGCAGGAACTCACTCAAAGCTCTTTATGAATGTACGTGAAAAGCTGTCTCTTGCGTATTATGCGTCAAGTATGTTAAATAAGCATAAGGGTATAATGAGTATCAATGCAGGAATTGAATTTAAGAACTTCCAAAAGGCATATGACGAGGTGATTTTACAGCTTAACGAGCTTAAAAACGGAAATATAACCGACGATGAGCTGAACTTCAGTATTACCACCATTACCAACACATTAAAAAGTCACTATGATGACCAGAGATATATGCAGTTGTATGCTTTAGACGGCTTGTATCTCGGAATAGATACCGATTTGGAGAATTATATTGACAGAATTATGAAGGTCACAAAAGAGGACGTTATAGAAGTGAGTAAATATATAAAGGAAAATACAGTGTACTTTTTGACAGGAACAAACGGAGGTGAGGAGTAATGGAGTGCATTAAAAACGAACACACAAACGAAAAAATATATTATAAAAAGCATAAGAGCGGACTTAATATTTATATAATGCCGAGAAAGGGTTACACCAACTCATATGCAATATTCGGAACAAAATACGGCTCTGTTGACTCCGAGTTCAGAGTTCCGGGAGAGGATAAAATAACAAAGGTACCCGACGGAATTGCTCACTTTTTAGAGCATAAAATGTTCGACCAACCCGACGGAACAAATGTATTTGACAGCTTTTCACGATTTGGCGGTAACGCAAACGCATTTACAAGCTTCAATATGACCGCTTACCTTTTTTCTGCAACAGGACATTTTGAGGAAAACCTCAAGGTTCTGATGGATTATGTGCAAAAACCGCATTTCACAAAGGAAAGTGTTGAAAAGGAGCAGGGAATTATCGAACAGGAAATAAATATGTATGACGATAATGCCGACTGGAGAGTATTTTTTAATCTGTTAGGCTGTCTTTATAAAAACAATCCTGTAAAGCTTGATATAGCAGGAACAGTTGAGTCTATCTCAAAAATTGATGATGAGCTGTTGTATAAGTGCTATAACACTTTCTATAACCTTTCAAATATGACAATTTTTGCAACAGGAGATTTTGATGCAGAAAAGATACTTAGTATTATTGAGGGCGGTATAATAAAAAATAACCCGTTTGATGAGGAAATTGAAAGAGTTTACCCTGAGGAGCCAAAGGAAATCGCATCACCCTATAAGGAAGTAAGTCTTAGTGTTGCAATGCCGAAGTTCATGATTGGCTTTAAGGATACAGATACAGGCTATGGCGGAGAAAAGCTCTTAAAAAAGGCTATCGAGACAGAAATACTTCTGCAGATGATATTTGCAAAAAGCTCACCTCTTTATGAAAAGCTGTATGGTGACGGTTTAATTTCTCCTGATTTCTATTCGGAATATTCGTCACAGATAGATTATTCCTATACAGCAATTGAGGGACAATCTGCAAATCCAAAGGCGGTGTATGAAACTATAATTGATTATTTAGATGAATTAAGAGAAAATGGACTGGATAAGGCTGTTTTTGAACGTGCAAAGAAGGTTATATGGGGAAATTATGTCCGTTCCTATAACGATATTGAGGATTTTGCCCATAAATTCCTCACTGAAATTTTCAAGGATATAAATTATCTTAACTATTACGACACATATAAAAATATTTCATTTGATGATGTTAAAAGAAGATTTACAGAGCATTTTGATAAACAATACAGCGCATTGTCTGTTGTAAATCCTGTATAAAAATGTGCGGTGAAATTCACCGCACATTTTGTTATTCGTTTACAGCATTCATTGCAGCATTGCTTAGCTCCCGAACGCTCATTCCGTCAAATAATTCGTGTTGCCATTTTGTATAGTCAAAAGGCTCTTTAATTATTAAGCTTATGAAACGTTCAGCGTCTACTTTACCTAATCCTTCAAGCTGAGAAATAAAATTCAGAGACATTCCGGTGTATTCGCTTAATTGCTCTTGTATCATATTGACAAATGTGCCTGTGTAGTTTATAATATAAGGGTGGTCAGCAGAGGTAGAGGAGAGTACATAATTATGCTGACGTTGTTTATTATAGAAATAGGAGATACAATATGAACTTTTGTCATCTACACACACATACCGAATATTCCTTGCTCGATGGTGCAGCACGTATAACCGAGCTTATTTCACGTGCAAAGGAGCTGGGAATGGAGTATCTTTCGATTACCGACCACGGAGCGATGTATGGAGTTGTAGACTTTTATAAAGAGGCAGTAAAGCAGGGAATAAATCCTGTTATCGGCTGTGAGGTGTATGTAGCGCCAAGAACAAGATTTGACAAAACTCATGAATACGACTCAAGATACAGTCACCTTGTACTGCTTGCAGAGAACAATGAGGGGTATAAAAACCTGATTAAAATAGTATCAAAAGGCTTTACAGACGGATTTTATTACAAGCCGCGTGTTGACTTTGAGCTTTTAAAAGAGAACAGTGAGGGCTTAATTGTTTTGTCTGCGTGTCTTGCGGGGGAAATACCGAAGCTGTTGTTAAATGATGATTACGAGGGTGCAAAGGCAGTTGCTGGGAAATATGTTGATGTATTCGGTAAGGACAACTATTTTATAGAGATACAGGACCATGGACTTACCGAGCAGAAAAAGACAAATCCGCTTTTAATCAAGCTTGCAGGGGAGCTTGGAGTTGGCATAGTTGCAACAAACGACGTACATTATGTCAAAAAAGAGGACGCATATGCACAGGACGTTTTAATGTGTATTCAGATGGATAAAACCGTTGACGACCCTGACAGAATGAAATTTGAAACAGACCAGTTTTACTTAAAATCCTATGAGGAAATGGAGCGGCTTTTTTCATATATTCCCGAGGCTCTCTCAAACACATATGAGATTGCAAAAAGATGCCATGTTGATTTTGACTTTAATTCACGGCATCTTCCTTCCTTTGATGTGCCTGACGGAAAAACGGCGTCAGAATATTTAAAGGAGCTTTGTTATAAGGGCTTGAATGACAGGTA
>JAFQNU010000137.1 GCA_017420825.1 Clostridia bacterium | reverse complement strand
TGATTATGAATTGAGTGATATAACATTTGATTTTATGGTTAATGGGATTATGAGCGGAGTGGAAGAATACAAAACTGAAGAAAAAGGTATTAAGGAAATTGGCTCAAATGCTTACCATTATTTAAAAAGTTCAGGAGTTATGGAAGAAACCGAAATGAAATTTGAGATTTACGCAACTAAAATGCAAGATAGGGTGTATATATTTGGCATGATATGCAGTGGGAGTGAGTACAAGTATGCCGAGGAGATGTCTGAAATAATGCAATCGGTAATTTTTATTTAAGCTGTTATACTTGTAATAAAAAGGACAAAAGCGACAAAAGGGGACGTACCTTTTCTGTCAACTTTTTAACAGCATAATCATTTAACTTTTTATAAAATATATTATATAATGAAAGAGAGGTTTTTAAATGCCAACATTAAGTATGTTTTTTGGAATTATAATAAAAATGTATAACGAAAAAGGAAATCAACACAATTGCCCTCATCTTCATGCTGAGTATCAGGATAGCACAATAACGGTAGATTTTGACGGTAATATATTAGAGGGTGATTTTCCGAAAGCAAAATTAAAGTTATTGCTTGCATGGATTGAAATTCATAAAGAAGATTTATATGCTAACTGGAAATTGTTATCAAACGGTGACGGCTATTTTAAAATTGACCCGCTGAAATAAGGAGGTATGTTATGAAATATCCTAATGTTATATCGGTTGAACCAACAGAAAATTATTTTATAATAATTAAATATGAGACGGGCGAAATAAAAACTTTTGACGTAAAGCCGTATATTAGCGGTAATTGGTTTGGTGAGCTTAAAGACCCCGATATATTTCGCTCCGTAAGACCTTGCGGCAATACCATAGAATGGATTAACGGGCAAGATATCGCACCGCATGAATTGTATGAGATGTCAGTAGCTATGTGAGTGCATAGATATAAAAAAATCCCCGGAGTAGCCGCTCCGAGGATAAAGAATAGAGTGTATAAATACAATCTACCTTAAGCAAGTAAATTGTATCACATACACTCTGATTTGTCAAATAAATTTTTCAAAAGGAGTGTTATTTTTTATGAAAAAAGCAGTTATTTATGCCCGGTATTCGAGCGAGCGACAGAATGAGCAAAGTATAGCGGGGCAGGTCGGCACATGTACTAAGTGGGCTAGCGATAATAATGTTGAAATTATTCGCACTTATCATGATGAGGCTCTGACAGGCAAATCCGACAAGCGACCTCAATTTCAGCAAATGATTAAAGATGCAAAGAATGAGGAATTTTTATATATATTGGTTTATAAACTTGACCGCTTTGCCCGAAATCGTTATGACAGTGCTATTTACAAGGCGCAGTTAAAGAAATATAATGTTAGGGTTATATCTGTCATGGAAAGCATTGCAGAAGGTCCTGAAGGTATTATTCTTGAAAGTGTGTTAGAAGGAATGGCTGAGTATTATTCCGCAAATCTTTCACAAAACGTGCTTAGAGCTATGCACCAAAGAGCCGAACTCGGTAAATATATGGGTGGCACACCTCCTCTCGGATATACAATAGATAAAGAGAAAAATTATATCATAGATAGTGATAAGGCCGCAATTGTGAGAATGATTTTTGAGAGATATTCCCAGGGTGATACCGTAAAGAAGATATGCTCAGACCTAAATTTGTCAGGCTACACAAATACAGTCGGAAAACCTTTTAATTCTGGCTCATTCAATGCAATATTGAAAAACGAGAAGTATATCGGTGTTTATGATTGCATGGGACATAGAATCGAAAACGCACTGCCTAGAATTATTGATGATGATTTGTTTTATAAGGTTCAGAGAAGAATGAAGCATAATAAAAAAAGACCTGCAGCAAGCAAGGCGAAGGTGAACTATTATCTGGCCGGAAAATTATTTTGCGGTAAATGCGGCAGTAACATGATTGGTGACTGTGGTACAGCAAATAGTGGCATAAGGCACTATTATTACACATGCGCAAAACGAAAAAAAGGAAGGGTGTGCAAAAAGAAATCAGTAAAAAAAGATTATATAGAGCAGCTTGTCACCGATATAGCTATAAAAGAAGTATTAACGGATAAAAATATAGAATTAATAGCTGAACAGGTATATATTTTTAATGAAAAGGAACGTGCAGATAAAAGCGAATTGCAGAGTCTAAAAAAATCATTAGCCGAAACCCAAAAGGCTATCGACAATATACTAAAGGCAATTGAGCAAGGTATTATAACGGAGTCGACAAAGGAAAGATTAATCTCCGCTGAGGAAAGAAGGGAAACATTGTTTGATGCTATTGCAAATGAAGAAGTTAAAAAGCCTGCGCTATCAAAAGAACAGATAGAATGTTTTCTGTATGATGTAAAAAACAGGGTTTATGATGCAGATGATAGAATCGACGTAATTATTAGAACATTTGTAAATTCAGTTTATTTGTATGATGATAAGATAATACTAACATTCAATCTCAAAGAAGGCAAGGACTTGAAAACGGTTGAATTGGAATACCTTCAAAAATTCGATTTTGAGAAATCAGGGTGTACCAAAAAAACCGAAATGTCCACAGGCATTTCGGTTTTTTGTACTACTAAAATAAGGGAGATTATTAATGGGTAAATTTGACGGATATTTAATATGCTCCGATTTGGATGGTACGTTTCAATGCGGAGCGGAAACAGCCAGGATAAACAGTGAAGCGGTAGAGTATTACACACAAAATGGCGGTAAATTTACATTTGCCACAGGAAGAACGGTGTCATATCTTCGCCAATATGAATTTATTAAATGTGTTAACGCACCTGCATGTCTTTATAACGGTGGTATAATATATGATTATAAAAATGAAAAGGTGCTTTTTGAAAAACGTCTTAACTTTCCGATAAAGGATTTTGCAGGTGTAGCAGGAGAAGGACTAAAAAATGCGGAGTGTATAGTAATATATCATGACTATATGGCCGAAGAAGGTGTAGCATGTCAGATAAAAGATATTCCTGATACAATATTGGGTGTAAAACCTATAAAAATTGTTTGCATATTTAAAAGTGCAGAAGATGCGGATAGCTTTAAAAAAATGGCAAAGGGTCAGAAATTATTTGAGCATTGCTATATATCTAAATCATGGAATGTAAGTGTTGAATTTAACATTAACGAGGCAACAAAAGGGCATGGTTTGAAGTTTATAAAAAATCATCTTGGTGGTATTCATACCGCAGTCGGAATAGGAGACTATGAGAATGATATACCGCTTATACAACAGGCCGATATTGGTGTTGCGGTTGGTAATGCTGTAGATGATTTAAAAAGCATAGCGAATATTATTGTTAAGCCAGGAGCAGATTGTGCGGTTAAGGATTTAATAGAAATTCTTGAAAGAAATGGACAACTGCAGTGATGAAAATTTTTGTTGAATTTTTTTCACGATAGTGATATAATTAATTAACATAGTTAATTAACCTGAGAATGCATAGGTTTAGAATGAATGTTGGCAAAAGCAAACAAAATCAGGCGAGATAAAATAGAAAAGTTGCACAAGACAAAGTCGAGCTTGGTGGATTGAAAAAAGTGTTTAAATATGAGTATGCTTAACTTTTAAATTTTATATAGAATTTCAAAACACATTTTGAGTGAAATCAAAATGTGTTTTTTGTTTGCGGAAAGGAGGAATGAAGAGAATGAGAAAAATGTTGCAAAATAAAATTGGAAGTAATTTTAATAATGAGGGTGATGAAATGAAAACTAGAATTGGCAATGAAATGAATTTAAAATGTAAATGTGAAAATGGAAAGGAAATGGAGGATAATAAAATGACAAAATTAGGTTTATATGAATCAAGAACTTTCGGTAGAATTTCTTACGGTTTTGTAAGAGATGACAAAGGTATGGTATACATCAAAGAAGATGAAGCGGAAATAATTAGGTGGATGTATAAGATGTGTATTCAAGGTTTGAGTTTATTGCAAATTCAAGCTGAATTAATC
>JAFQNU010000136.1 GCA_017420825.1 Clostridia bacterium | reverse complement strand
TTTTTTGTTTTTAACAAAAATAATATCCTTCCGATAAAATATGTTTTTTAATGATGATGGTGGTGATGATTATGAGAGTTTTCATCATACTCCACATGACATTGCTCAATATGACAATGCTCGCCTGATGTTTCAAGCTCTAAGGTAACATGACCTATATTATGTTCCCTAAGCTCTTGTCTTATTTTTTCTTTTATTTCATGGGCATCTTCATCAGTAACAATATGCATGGTTGCATAATTGTTGTATCCGTCCATACTCCACGCATGAATATGATGCACATCCTTAACTCCGTCAATTTCGCAAACGTGTTTTTTTATCTCCTGAACACTTATATTCTCAGGAGTTTTTTCAAGAAAAACATTCTCAATTTGTCTTAAATTTTTTACTGAATTTATAATTATAAACACAGAAACAACAATTGACATAATGGGGTCTATGACCGATATATCGGTAAAACGCATAATGATTGCACCAATTAAAACAATTATCCAACCAAGCACATCTTCAAGCATGTGAAGATTTACTGCCCTTTGATTAATTGAATCGCCCTCTCTTGTAAGAGCTGCGGCAAGGAGGTTAACTGCTGTCCCGACAACCGCAAACACAATCATTCCACCATAATTTATTTCAACAGGATTAAATATTCTCAAAATCGCATTATAAATAACTGCTGTTGAACCAAAAAGAAGTATAATAGTTGTAATTAAGCCACCAACAACCGAATATCTTGCATAACCATATGTGTAGATATCGTTTGGTTGCTTTTTACTTTTACGTTCCAAAAAATAAGAGATGCCTATACTTATTGCGTCTCCCACATCATGTACAGCATCTGAAACTATTGCCACACTTCCTGTAAGAGTTCCGCCGACAAACTCAAAAATTGAAAATATGAGATTTAAAATAAATGCAACAAGAATATTCTTTTCAGTCTTCATTAACATCTACTCCTCTAAACTACTCTTTTTTTAATATTATTCTCTGCCATAATATGCTTTTGCAAACTCATTATACCACAAAAGGCAGTAATACGCAAGAATTTATGTTTAATTTTAATAATTGACAACAGCACAAAAAAAGATTATACTATATTATAGGATTATTATATCGGTTTGGAGGATTTTTATGAATTACAAATTATATATTGCAAAAAAGCTTGAAGCAGTAACCGGCTTATCTGTTGGTGAACTTACAAAAGTTATGGAAATACCGCCCGAGCCAAAGCTTGGTGACATAGCATTTCCCTGCTTTATACTTGCAAAGGCTTTAAGGAAAGCTCCGCCAATGATAGCCGCAGAGCTGTGCAAAGAGTTTGAGAATGATGAAGAGTTTGAAAAGGTTGAGGCAGTTGGAGGATACTTAAACTTTTTCTGTAACAGGGAAAAATTTATAAGCAGTGTTTTGAAAAAGGTTTCAGAGTCTGACGGTTCGTTTGCAAAATCAAATGAGGGGAACGGTAAAACTGTATTGGTTGAATACTCATCACCAAACATTGCAAAGCCATTTCATATTGGACATTTATTTTCAACTGCCGTTGGTAATTCACTTGCAAGAATTTATGATTACCTTGGCTACAAGGTTGAAAGACTTAATCACCTCGGTGACTGGGGTACACAATTCGGAAAGCTGATATCGGCATACAAGCATTGGGGTGTTCGTGAAATAATTGAACAGGACCCTATAAACGAGCTGTTAAAGATATATGTTAAATTCCATGAAGAAGCAGAAAAGCATCCTGAGCTTGAGGACGAGGCAAGAGAATATTTTAAAGCACTTGAAGAGGGTGACAAAGAGACAACCGAGCTGTGGCAGTATTTCAGAGACGTAAGTCTCAAGGAATTTAAGAGGGTGTATGACAAGCTTGGAGTCAGCTTTGATTCATATGCGGGCGAAAGCTTTTACGGAGACAAAATGCAGGAGGTTGTTGATATATTAAGAGACAAAAATCTCCTCACCGAAAGTGATGGTGCACAGGTGGTTATGCTTGATGAGTTAAATGTTCCGCCATGTATAATACTGAAATCAGACGGTGCTACCATATATGCAACAAGAGACATTGCAGCAGCTCTTTACCGTAAAAGAACATACGATTTTGACAAAAACATATATGTAGTAGGTATTCCGCAGGCACTGCACTTTAAGCAGATTTTCTCTGTTATTAAGAAAGCAGGCTATGACTGGGCGGATGACTGTGTTCATGTTGGATTTGGTCTTGTTAAGTTCCCTGACAAAAAGCTTTCAACAAGACATGGAGATGTTGTTTTCTTAGAGGACGTATTAAATGAGTCAGTGCAGAAAACTCTCGATATAATAACTGCTAACAGTCCCGAAATGGAAAACAAGGAGGAAGTTGCACAAAAAATCGGTATCGGTGCTATTTTATACACCTTCTTAAAGAACAGCCGTGAAAAGGATATTGTTTTCTCATGGGACAGTATGCTTGATTTTGAGGGCGAGTCTGCTCCTTATGTTCAATACAGCTATGCAAGAGGAAGAAGCATCTTAAGACGCTGTGATATCGATTACAGTAATCCTGATTTTTCTCTTGTAACTTCAGACGAGGAATATGAGCTTGTTAAGCAAATTAACGCATTTTCAACCGCAATTGCAGATGCGGCAAATAAAAATGAACCATTTTACATCAACAGATATGTTACCAATCTTGCAAGATGCTTTAATAAATTCTATAATAACCACCCTATACTAAAAGGTGACGTTGACGAAGAAACTAAAAAGGCAAGACTTGCAATGGTAGATGCGGCAACTCAGGTAATTAAATCAGCTCTCTCACTTTTGGGAATAGAGACGGTTGAAAGTATGTAAGAAATATGTGTAAATTCTCTTGACAATAAATGAGTTTTAGTATATAATTGTGTCAACAAAACAATTATACATAATATATTTTACAGAACGGTTGTGCAATTATGAAAAAATTATTGACAATTTTATTAACAGGCAGTATTATAACCGCATCAGTTTCAGCATATGCACAAACGGACAGCAGTCCGATTGTTGAATTTGCGGCACGTTATGAGTATGACAAAAGTGATATAAACATCATTACAGTGCCAAAAGAATT
>JAFQNU010000135.1 GCA_017420825.1 Clostridia bacterium | reverse complement strand
GTCGGCGGTTATGCATCTCATTTAGGTATTGACCCTAAGTATTTCAGAGGTGAAAGCTATGAGGATAAGGGTGTTGAGTTTAAGGAAAAGATTGTCAATCCATTATTCTTTTCTAAAGACTCTGGTGTTGCTCCTTTCTATTTATATGTTAATGTAACCACTCCCGAAACACTCAGAAAGGTTCTTGCTAATCCCAAAAAATATGCGCCAAGCGGTGTTTATATTATGAGAATACATGGTACCTTTGTAAACTTCCTTGACCTCTCTCCTGCAATCCAGGAGGATATTATAAAGAGGTTAGATCCACATTCTACTGCATTGGGGGCATAATAAATGAAAGCAATCGGAATTGATATAGGAACAACAAGCATCTGCGGTGTTTTAATAAACACTTCAAACGGAAAACTGATAAAAAAATGCGAGCTTCCAAACGATACATGGATTCAAAGTAAAAATGAATGGGAGAAAATTCAAAACCCTGATAAAATATACGAAAAGGTTTTATCAATTGCAGATGAGTTATATGATATAAGTGTAATATCAATAGGCTTTACAGGTCAGATGCATGGAATTGTATATCTTGACAGCGACGGAAATGCCGTATCTCCCCTTTATACATGGCAGGACGGCAGAGGTAACTGCAAATATAACGATACAACATATGCAAAGAGTCTTAACAGCCATACAGGCTACGGATATGTAACACATACATACAATAAAATAAATAATCTGATACCTGACAATGCGAGTGTATTCTGTACCATACACGATTATGCCGCTATGAAGCTCGCAGGAGCAAAAAAACCGCTTGTACACACAAGTGATGCGGCAAGCTTTGGTCAATTTGATATAAAAACAGGAAAATTTACAGTAAGCGACTCATTTTTACCTGATGTAACAAATGATTTTTCAAAGCTTGGTGAATACAAACAAGCGCCTGTATATGTTGCAATAGGTGACAATCAGGCAAGCTTTATAGGCTCAGGCGGAGACAGTAAAACTCTTCTTATAAACGTGGGAACAGGCTCACAGGTATCAATTTCATCTGATAATCCTGTTGAATGTGAGGGCATTGAGGTCCGTCCATATACAGGAGATAACTGTTTAATGGTTGGCTGTTCATTATGCGGTGGAAAGTCATATGCACTGCTTGAGAGATTTTTCTCAGATACCTACACAATGCTGACAGGTGAAAAATGTGATAGCATATACGATAAAATGAATGATGCGGCAAACCGTATACCAAACACAAGCTTAAAAACAGATAATCGTTTTATGGGTACAAGAGAGAACCCCGAAATAAGAGGTTCTATAACAAATATCTCGGTTGAAAACTTCAATCCCGAAAATATGGTTCGTTCAATGATTGATGCAATGGCTGATGAATTGTACGATATGTTTGCAAAAATGAACTGCAAATATTCCAACGTCATAGCGTCAGGTAACGGAATAAGAAAAAATCCTGCCTTAAAAGCTGCATTAGAGAAAAAATTTAATTGCGAGATTAAAATCCCTTCTTTTAAAGAAGAGGCAAGCTATGGAGCCGCTCTTTTCTCAACAGTTGGCTGTGGCATGTACTTAAATATAACATACGCGCAAAAAATAATTAATTATGGAGGTTAACACTATGTTTTACAAAAAACCAATCTTTTTTGAACAAAACAGAGTATTTAGAGTTTACACAGGCGGTAAGCTTATGGGTAAATTCTTAGGCAAGAATTTTGAGGACGATTTTTACCCTGAAGAATGGGTATGTTCTGCAGTTCGTGCGATGAATGAGGGAAGCACTGATATTTATGAGGGTGTTTCAAAAATTGAGGGCGAGGATTTGTACTTTAACGATGCAATCAATAAGTATAAAAAAGAAATTTTAGGCGATGCAGACAATGTAAAGATTCTTGTTAAATATCTTGACAGCGCTATACGTCTTCCTGTTCAGGCTCACCCAACAAAAGCTTTCTCAAGGGAATATTTTAATTCAGACCACGGCAAGGAAGAAAGCTGGTATATATTGGATACCCGACCAAATGCTTGTGTATACTTTGGTTTTAAAGAGGGTATTACAAAAGAAAAATTTATGGACGCAATAGAAAAAAGCGAAACAGATAAAACGGTTATGGAGGATTTGCTTGTCCGTCATGAGGTAAAAAAGGGTGATGTAATATTTATTCCTGCAAACACTGTACACGCAATTGGCGCAGGCTGTCTTATTTTAGAGGTACAGGAGCCGACAGACTTTACCGTTCAGCCTGAGCGCTGGTGCGGAGACTACAAACTATCAGACTACCAGATGTATCTCGGACTTGATAAAGAAGTTTCTATGAAATGCTTTGACTTTAAAACCTCTCCAAATTCATTCCTTACACCAAAGGAGGTTTATAATAAAGACGGCG
>JAFQNU010000134.1 GCA_017420825.1 Clostridia bacterium | reverse complement strand
ATTTAACAGCTTGTTATAATTTTCCTCATAAAATCTGTACTTCATTTGCCTGTCATTATCAAGAGGAGCTTTCCAGATTGACAAATCGAACGGAGTTTTTAACAATTTTCCCACCTTTTCAAGATGTCCGTAATGCATATTAAAGCTATAATCTCCATCTTCGGTTTTTATATACGCATACTCACCGCACTCGGTAATGTCCGCCTTTTGTTCATCAGGCAACAAAACAGAACTGTCCTTTATCATCAGCTGAGAAAAAGCACGCTCATATCCATCCTCATCATACATATATACAGTTACATACATTCCAAGCTTAGTTACAGCATCAGGAATATCAAATTCAACTACATCACTGCTATGAGGCAATGTATCCAGCTTAAATGCTTTTGAAGATATCTCCTTGCCGTCATTTTCAATTACAATTTTAAAGCTGAACCTTTCAAAGCTCGTAAAATCATATTTATTGTAAATTTTTATTTTATTCCCTATAAGCTCTGCAGACATTGGCTGATAAACTTTTTTTATTTCATATGAACCTGCCTTTAGCTGTCTGTCATATGTAACCATTCCGTCACAGCAAAAATGCATATCGTGTGCAAGCTCGTTCCAGTCACCGCCATACAACGGTTTTCCGTCCTGAAGGTAAACATGGTCTGCCCACTCCCATATACAGCCACCTATGAATTGCGGATTATTATCTATAATTTCCCAGTAATCCGCCATATCTCCCGGTCCATTACCCATAGAATGACAGTATTCACACAAAAAGAACGGTCTTATATCTCCGCTGCTAAAATAATTATCAATTTGCTCTGTTGTTGAATACATTCGGCTTACAACATCTACCACATCAGGATCTTTTCCATCTATCTTCATATATTCAGGTGCATAAGATGTGCCTTCATAGTGACGTAACCTTCTTAAACCAACCTTAGAATCTCTTTCATAGAAGTAATTACCCATTTCCTCTAAATTTTTCTCGTAAAAGCTTTCATTACCAAAGCTCCACATGATTATACATGTATGATTTTTATCGCGTTCAAACATTCTCTCGGCACGATCCAAAAAGGCTCCCTTCCATTCAGGCATACCGCAAGGCCATGTTGTCTGAATAAGTCTCGACTCATGTGAGTTTCTGTAGATATAGCCATGAGTTTCCAAATCGGTCTCATCGACAACATAAAATCCAATTTCATCACATAACTCCAAGAATTCAGGCGAAGGTGGATAATGCGACATTCTTATTGTATTAATGTTTAATTTTTTCATAAGAATTAAATCATTTTTTAATTCTTCATGTGTCATAACATATCCGTTTAAATAGTGAGAATCATGATGATTTACTCCCTTTAGCTTTACGGGTACACCATTGACCAAAAATTCACCTTTTTCACTTATCCCCTGGTCTCTTAAACCAATTTTAAAAGGTATATACTCTCCCGCCTCTTCAACAACAACTGTATAAAGATATGGATTTTCCGCATTCCACAAAACAGGATTTTTTAAATCCGTTTCATTATTGTCAGCATCAAAAATTCTGTATTTCAAATCACAGTAAATTTTTTTATTATCAAACCCGATTTCTATATCCTTTACATGTCCCTTGTTTCTTTTTAAAATATAAACATCTCTGAATATTCCATTATAACGGAACATATCCTGGTCCTCAAGATATGTCTGAACACTCCATTTCCAAACTCTGACTTCAATAAGATTTTCACCTTTTTTTAAATTAATTTTAAATTCAGAACAACAATGTGATACCGATGAACAACCAACGTATTCGCCGTTTAAATAGTGAGAATCATGATGATTTACTCCCTTTAGCTTTACGGGTACACCATTGACCAAAAATTCACCTTTTT
>JAFQNU010000133.1 GCA_017420825.1 Clostridia bacterium | reverse complement strand
TATACTGTTAGCGTCAATTATCAGTAATTTTTTCATGTGAATATCTCCAATTTTATTATTTTACAAAAAATCGCAGACAATAATGTTTTATCTGCGAAATTTTATGTATTGATTACATTCCCGTAAAAATAGCAACAACACCGAGTGCGACAGTTAAAATCATTATTGCGGCTATTACTATGCATATGATTCTTAATTGGTTTTTTGAAAATCTCATTTTTTATTTCTCCTCGTTTCTCTTAAAGTTTTGAAAAAGTCAGACAAAATCTGTGAACATTCACATTGCATATGACCGCCTGAAATATTTGGCTTGTGATTAAAAACCACGTCCTCAAACATATTGAAAACACTTCCTCCGCAACCTGATTTTTGGTCGTAAGCACCGAAGTACACATTTTCAATTCTTGTCTGAATAATAGCTCCTGCACACATCGGGCATGGTTCCAAAGTGATATAAATATCACAGCCGGGGAGTCTCCAGCCACTAAGCTTTTTGCAGGCCTTGTCAATTGCAATTATTTCAGCATGATAAAGTCCGTTTTTCTTTGTTTCTCTTTTATTATAGCCACGTGAAATTATTTTATTATCACGGACAATAACAGCACCTATTGGTGCTTCATTTATTTTTTTTGCTTTTTTTGCCTGTTTTAATGCCTCACGCATAAAGGTTTCATTATATGCCATAAAACCACCTATTTGTTTGCAGTCTTGTGTTCGTTAAAGCTTTCAGTAAAGATATGACTTCCGTCGTTTTTCTTGTTATCAGTTCTGTAATACAGATAGCTGTGTGCTTCGGGATTTAGTGCCGCTTCTATAGATTTGGCACCGGGATTTGAAATTGGCCCTGTCGGAAGCCCTTTATATTTGTATGTGTTATAAGGGGAGTCAGTTTCCAAATCCTCATAAAGAACACGCATAACATCATATCTTCCGTCTGTCATGGCATAAATCACAGTTGCGTCAATCTGTAAAAGCATATCTTTTTTGAGTCTGTTTTCAATGACACCTGCAATTTTTTTCCTCTCATTGTCAAGCTTTGCCTCACGTTCTATGATTGATGCCTTTGTGATAATCTCATAGATATCGGAATAAGATGAGCTCATACTGTCGTATTGCTTTTGAAACTCAGAAAGCATTATCTCGAATATCTCGTGAGCAGTGTTGTCGGTGTAGAATTCGTAGGTTGACGGAAACAGAAAGCCTTCAAGCTCATATATACAGCTGTCAGGAAAATCAATTTTTTTCAAAAAGTCAAAGTCATATTTGTCATTAAGGGCGGCTTTTAAGTCTTTTTCGTTTGAAAGACCTGAATTTATAAGTCGTGTAATTATTTTTTCTACCGAATAGCCTTCAGGAATTGTAACAGTAACTGTCTCTCTTTTTTCACCGTTTAAGGCAAGCTTTCTTATAATATCATTATAGGTATCATCAGGTGTAAATTCAAAGGTTCCGAATCGCAGACGACCTTTAAAGTCGGACATATTAACCTTTATTAAAAATACAAGCTCGCTTGATATAACGCCGTTATCTTTTAGTATAGAGGCAATTTCCACAGTAGAGGTGCCCTCTTCAATTCTGACTGTTTTATTCTCAGTAAGGTTGCCTGGGGAAGAAAGGAATAAAAAGCAGACTAAAACAGCGATTATTATTATAATTGCAAAAATAATTCCCGAATTACCCGATTTTCTTTTTTTTGCCAAGTTAAACAACTCCTTACCAGACAAAATCAAATTCAAGGTCACCAATACGTACGGTTTCACCTTCGCTGATACCTTCTTCAACAAGCGCATCTATAACGCCTCTGTTCTTTAAGGCTCTCTGGAAATACTGAAGGCTTTCCTCGTCTGAGAAGTTTATACTTCCACCCACAGCCTCAATCCATGTTCCTGAAACAACATATACATCACCGTCTTTGGTGATTTCAAATCCTTTTTGAGTAGTATCAATTTCAAAGCCTTCGTCAATTTCCATTTCAGGCTCAAATACCTGTATAGGAGGCAGCTTTGAAAGCTCAGAGTAGGCAAATTTCATTAAATCCCATACTCCGTTACCTGTGGCGGCACTGATTTCATAAAGAGGATAGCCAAGAGATTTAATTTCAGCTTTAAAATTCTCATAAGCCTGTACATCCTGTATAATATCTGTCTTATTTGCTGCAACAATCTGCGGACGGCTCTCCAAATCAAGACTGTATTTTGAAAGCTCTTCGTTTATAGTATGGAAATCCTCAATAGGATTTCGTCCCTCAATAGAAGATACATCAACAACATGAATTAAAAGTCTTGTCCGCTCTATGTGTCTTAAAAAGTCGTGACCAAGTCCCACACCTTCGCTTGCACCCTCAATAATTCCCGGTATATCAGCAAGCACAAAGCCCATATGTTCGGCAAGCTCAACAACTCCGAGATTGGGAACGAGGGTTGTGAAGTGGTAGTTTGCGATTTTTGGGTCTGCCTTTGTTGTTCGTGATAAAAGTGTTGATTTTCCGACATTCGGAAAGCCTACAAGACCAACATCTGCAAGTAATTTTAATTCAAGAACAACCTCTCTCTCATTACCCTTTTGACCATTTTTTGCAAAGTTTGGAGTCTGACGGGTAGGAGTTGCAAAGTGTGCATTGCCCCAACCGCCATTACCGCCCTTTAGCAATATGACGTCCTTATCAAGCTCTGACAGGTCGGCTAATATTCTGTTTGATTCTGCGTCTCTTACAACCGTTCCTTGAGGAACAAGAATAACTGTGTCCTCACCATTTTTTCCGTTACAGCGTTTACCTGCACCGTCTCCGCCGTTTTGTGCACAGTATTTTCTCTTGTATTTAAAATCCATAAGAGTGGAAAGCCCGGGGTCAACCCGAAAAATTATATTTCCGCCTTTACCGCCGTCTCCGCCGTCAGGACCGCCTGCAGCAACGTATTTTTCTCTGTGAAAGGCAATGGCGCCATTTCCGCCGTTACCTGCTTTTATATATATTTTTGCCTTATCTGTAAACATAAACTCATTCCTTCAATTAGTTGTTTATTATAGTATATCATATTTTATCATTTTTTGCAAATATTTATAATAATTTTTTTATCCTTGGCATAGCTTTAAGCATTACACATATTCCGCCAATATGCAATAACAGGTTTACAACAGTTGACGGTATTCGCATTATCAGAGTATTTAAAAAGGTCATTCCCATAAGGTCTTTTAAGAAAAAGGACATCAGTAAAAGACTGAAAAAAACAGTATTAACAAAAAGGCATACAATAAATTTTACTATACTTTTTTTGTTAAGCTCTGATGCTTTGTAAAAAAATATGCCGAAGGAAACACCATACAGAGCTTCAACAAGACCGATTTGCGGAAGATATGCACCGCCTGCAGGATTGAAAAGGTACGCAAGAAAATCACTTAAAAACCCGCATATTCCGCCACATACAGGCCCGAATATAACTGATGATAAGAATACGGGGATAAATTTAAAGGAAATTTTAATGCCAGAACCAATACGGAACGAGAGTGCTCCCAATACCACAGCCACTGCTAAAAGCATTGCAAGAGTACATAATTTTTTTGTGTTTTTTAAAGCTTTCATAATAAAAAATCCTTTCTGCAATATAACTGCAAAAAGGTATAAATTATTTACGATTTTGCAGCAACGGAATGCGAAAACAATACCGCAAGCAATTGCTTTTCGTAACCGGGACAACTTCCCGTTCCCGGCTCACTTAACGCATTGTTTTCTACTTTGCTGAGTAAATAATATCATATTATAGGAAAATTGTCAATATTTTCATAAAAAAATATAAAATTGGCATACATGTTGACAGTTGTGTTTCCAAATACCAAAA
Source organism: Clostridia bacterium (assembly GCA_017420825.1). Classification (GTDB taxonomy): domain Bacteria; phylum Bacillota; class Clostridia; order UBA1381; family UBA1381; genus RGIG1988. The sequence continues at coordinate 5,517 of JAFQNU010000133.1, read as the reverse complement.
AAATCCCTAAATAGCTTGACAAAACAGGAAATTTATGTAAGAATATACTTTGTATTAGTGTCTGAAAGACTGAGGATTTTGTTTGATGAATGTTATTGAAACAGTAAAAAGAGATATTATAAAAAACAGGCTCATAGATTACGGTGACAGAGTGCTTGTTGCTCTTTCGGGCGGAAGTGATTCGGTTGCTCTTTTGCATATGCTATACTCAATTTCTGAAGAGCTTGGCTTTAAAATCTGCGCCGCACATGTTAATCATATGATAAGAAGCGAAGCTGTCAGTGATGAGGAGTTTGTAAAAAAGCTCTGCAAAAAATTGGATATAGAGTGCTTTGTAAAAAAAGCAGATGTTTTGGGATATGCAAAGGAATATTCAATGTCAACAGAGCTTGCGGGGCGTGAAATAAGATACAGCTTTTTTGAGGAATTAAAGGAAAAATATTCAATAAATAAAATAGCAACCGCACATAATAAAAATGATTCTGCAGAATCAATACTTTTGCATCTGATAAGAGGCTGCGGAGTGGGAGGACTTTCAGGAATACCCAGAGTCAGAAACGGATATATTATCCGTCCGATACTTTCACTTACCAAAAATGAAATTGAAAATTATTGTAAAGAGAATAAGCTTGAATATGTAGTGGATAAAACTAATTTTGAAACAGACTATGCCAGAAACAAGGTAAGACTGGAGCTTATCCCTCTTATAGAAAGAGAGCTTAACAGCGGTTTTATTCATACTGTTACAGCAAATTCCGTTTTGTTTTCAGAGACGGAGGAGTATATTGAAAAGCTTTCGGAGTCTGCTTATGAAAATGTTGTAAGAGACTGTGTTGCAAATGCAGACTTGTTGATGAAGAATGACAGAATTATTTCAAGACGGGTAATACAAAAAATGTACAAAGAGTTTTCAAAAAGCGATGAAAAGCTTCCGCATAAGTTTACCGATGCAGTTATAGATTTAATAGAGGGCGGAAAAAAATCAAAAACGGTTAATCTTCCTATGAAAATTTCTGCAAAATATGAGCATAATAAGCTGTTTTTTGAAAAAACAGAAAAAAAAGTGTGTGAATTTGATTATTTGATTGAGGAAAATAGGGAATTATATATAAAAGAATGTAATTGTAGTTTTCTTTTGAGAAGGGAAACAGAAAAGGGGAAAAATACGTACAATAAAATATTTTTTTACATTGAAGATGATAGTCTCTTGCATATCAGAAACCGTCGAAAAGGTGACAGCTTGAAGCCTGTTGGTATGGACGGTACAAAGAAATTGTCTGATTTATTCTGTGACATGAAGATACCATCAGAACAAAGGGATAAAATTCCCTTGTTAGTACATGGCAATGACATAATATGGGTTATGGGAAAAAGAACGGACAGAAGATTTCAAGAAGGAAAAAATCTTTACAGTATTACTGTGAACAGTTGAGAGGAGTTTTATAATGCAAAAGGGTTTTAAGGGTATTGGAGTATGGATAGTGGCAATAATTGTAATTATGCTGTTTTATCAATCCTTTATGGGTATTGCAAACCCGAGTGTGTCAGTATCATATTCTGATTTTATTAATCTTGTCAAGAAAGAAAGCATATCAAAGATTGATTTGTGTGAGGAAGAAATTGAGGCAATAGTAAAAAATGCTGAAGATATACCTGAAAAATATATAAAAAGAGGTCAGTCATTTTTAAGGACTATTGATGTACGTATTCCGTCAACTGATGCACTTTACAATGATATCGGAGAGGAAATAAACACACAGACCGAGCAGGGAACACTTGAGTTTACTGTCTGTGAGCCGAGTTTTTCGTGGATAAGCCTTATATCACCTATAATAAGTATTGTTTTGTTTGTAATGATAATTATGTTCTTTGTTTCCAATATGGGTGGTAAATCAGGAAATATGTTCACCAAGAACAGAGCAAAGCTTATGACCGATTCATCTAAAAAGACAAAATTTGAGGATGTGGCAGGAGCTGTTGAGGAAAAGGAAGAGCTTATGGAGCTTGTAGATTTCTTAAAAGCACCTGAAAAGTTTATAAAGCTTGGTGCAAGAATACCAAAGGGTGTTTTGTTGGTTGGCTCACCCGGTACAGGTAAAACGATGCTTGCAAGAGCTGTTGCAGGCGAGGCAGGAGTTCCGTTTTTCTCTATAAGCGGTTCTGACTTTGTTGAGCTTTATGTCGGAGTTGGTGCTTCAAGAGTAAGAGATTTGTTTGAACAGGCAAAGAGAAACAGACCATGTATAGTGTTTATCGATGAAATAGATGCGGTCGGCAGAAAAAGAGGTGCCGGAATGGGAGGAGGACATGATGAGAGAGAACAAACTCTAAACCAATTGCTTGTTGAAATGGACGGCTTTGGTGTAAATGAGGGCATTATCATGATAGCGGCAACAAACAGACCTGATATATTAGACCCTGCACTCCTGAGACCGGGACGATTTGACAGACAGATAGTTGTAGATGTACCCGACGTGGCAGGACGTGAGGAAATCTTAAAGGTACATTCAAAGAGTAAGCCGTTAGATGAGAGCGTTGACCTTTCAAGAATTGCAAAGGTTACATCAGGTTATACCGGTGCAGACCTTGAAAACCTCATGAATGAGGCGGCAATTTTTGCAGTAAGAAGAAACAAAGAAAAGATTGACTCGTCAGATATAGAAGATGCTAACATCAAGGTTATGATGGGTGCGGAGAAAAAATCAAGAAAAACCACAGAAAAGGAAAAAAGGCTGACAGCTTATCATGAGGCGGGACACGCAATTGTGTCAAAGCTCATAGATAAGGAGGAAAAAATTCATCAGGTATCAATTATTCCGAGAGGCAGAGCGGGCGGATATACAATGTACACCCCTAAGGACGACGTATTCTACTCATCAAAAAATGATATGTTAAATGATATCATAAAATCACTTGGTGGCAGGGCGGCAGAAGAGGTAATGCTCGATGATATAAGCACAGGTGCGTCGGGGGATATCAAGCAGGCAACAAAGGTGGCAAGAGCAATGATTACCCGTTACGGAATGAATGATAAGCTCGGACTCGTATGCTATGATACAGAAGATGAAGTGTTCTTAGGCAGAGACTATGCACACTCAAAAACATATTCAGATCAGACTGCGGCAAAAATAGATGAAGAAATTAAAAATGTAATATCACAGCTATACACAAAAACAAAGAGCTTGCTTGAAGAAAATAAGGAGCTGCTTGAGAGGGTAGCAACAGAATTGCTTGAAAAGGAGACACTTAACGAGCAGGAATTTGAACAAATTTTTAATTCTTTCAATAATGACTTGATTTAATTGTGAATGTGTAGTATAATTAATTTAATTAATGTAAAGAGAGGTAATATAAAAATGAAAGTAACCAAAGATATGATAATAATGGACGTTCTTAAAATGAACATGGATACAGCAAAGTTTTTCTTGGAGATTGGAATGCACTGTCTCGGTTGTCCGTCAGCAAGCGGAGAAACTTTAGAGCAGGCTTGTATGGTTCATGGAGCTGATGTTGATAAGCTTGTGAATGATATAAACAACTTTTTGGAAACACAAAACTAAGAGCTATTTCGGGGTTACGCAAATTAAAGCGTAACCTCAAAGCATATTTATGTATTTTTTTAGGAGGAATAACAAATGTATTCATCTGTTATTGCACTTGTGATACTTATTATGTTTTCTGCGTATTTCAGTGCAACAGAGACAGCCTTTTCGGCATTAAATATTATAAAAATAAAAAATCTTGCCCAGAGTGGTAATAAGAGAGCAAAGCTCACATTGGAGCTGTATAATGACTATGACAGACTTATTTCCACCATACTTGTCGGGAATAATATAGTAAACATTTTATCAACATCACTTGCAACAGCATTGTTTGTGTTGTATTTTCCAAAAAACGGAGTTGCAATATCAACGGTTGTTATGACGGTTGTTGTGCTTGTGTTCGGAGAGGTAAGTCCGAAGAGCATAGCAAAGGAAATGCCTGAAAAGTTTGCGATGATATCAGCACCATTTATTAAGCTTATAAGTGTATGCTTAACGCCGATTACAAGGTTGTTTGTAGTTTTAAAAAATCTTTTTGCAAAGATGATTGGAGTTAAGAGTGATAATACCATAACAGATGATGAGCTTCTGACAATGGTTAAGGAGGCACAGGCTGACGGAGGTATTGACGAGGGTGAGGGTGACTTAATTAAGAGTGCAATTGAATTTTATGATTTAGATGTCAGTGACATTTTAATTCCGAGAGTTGACATGATAGCAATTGATTATGAGTGTACAAAAGAAGAAATATATAATATTTTCAGCGAGACAAGATTTTCAAGAATACCTGTCTTTAAAGAAACAGTGGATAATATAATTGGTGTTATAAATCAGAAGGATTTCAATTTCTCAGTTATGAACGGAGACAAATCACTTGATGATATAATAAAGCCTGCAGCATATGTGGTGGGTAATATGCATATTTCTGATTTACTTACTCTGTTGCAGAAAAAGAAAACACATCTTGCAGTAGTAACTGATGAATACGGCGGAACAGAGGGAATAGTAACTCTGGAGGATGTCATAGAGGAGCTTGTTGGAGAAATCTGGGACGAGCATGATGAGGTAATAGTAGATTACACAAGACTTGCAGAGAATTGCTACCGCATTTCATGCAACGCAAGTACTGATAAGATAACTGAGCTTTTCGATATTGAGCTTGAGACAGATAGTGCAACTGTTGGCGGTTGGGTTACAGAAATGCTTGAAAAAATACCTGAGGAAAAGGACAGCTTTACATATCAGTCTTTGACAGTTACTGTTACGAAGGCTGATGAGAGAAGAGCATTAGAGGTTGTTGCTGCGCTTAAGGTTATTGATGAGCAATAGAAGAAATTTATGCTCTTTTCTGCTCCACGAGCTTTGCATGGTTTCATACAGCTTTGATAAAAAGACGGTGTGCCTTGCAGACAGTGGAGCATTTTCATGTAAAGATAACAAAGCAAGCTTTTTTGTAGTTATCAATAAAACACCTGATAGATATAAATTGAGGGATAAAAACAAGATTTTGAGCTTTTTCATATAAACCTCCGTGGGTAACAGAATAGATTTAGTATGCTTATTACGGAGTAAATTTATACAAACACAGGAAGGGAAAAGAAATGAAAGAAATAATTTTGGTTAAATACGGAGAAATAATTCTAAAGGGCGGAAATCGTGCCAAATTTGAAAGAGTACTGATGAACAATATCCGTGATGCGGTGAAAAATATAGACAATATAAAGATGACTCTTGCACAGGCAACAATATATATTACTCCTGAAAATGAGGAAAATATAGATTTGATTTGTGAAAGACTCAGCCTTGTATTCGGAATAGTATCTGTAACAAGAGCAGGAGTTTGTGAAAAGGAAATTGAGGATATCAGAAGGGGAGCATTGGAATATTGTAAAAAGGACTTATTGCCTGGAAAGAAGTTTAAGGTTGAGGCAAAAAGAGCGGATAAGAGATTTCCGCTTAATTCTGTTGAGCTTAG
>JAFQNU010000132.1 GCA_017420825.1 Clostridia bacterium | reverse complement strand
CGGCATAGGAGATAAAAGTGCAGAATTTTTTCAGCTCCTTGAAGAATTTTACAGAAGAATTAAAAAAGAAAAATTAACCTTTACAAACAGAAGAAAAATTACAAAGGAAAATATAATCCAGAAGGTAAGACAGCATTTTGTCAATTTCAAGGAAGAGAAGCTGATAATGATAACAGCGACAAGTGAAATGAATCAGATTAATTCATACGATCTGATTGGAGGTACCGACACATCGGCAGTTGTGCCTGTTAAGAAGATAATGAAGCTTGCACTTGAAGATAAAGCAATGTTTGTAATTCTTGCTCATAACCATCCGAGCGGAATACCTGCTCCGACACAGGAAGATATAGATGCAACCCGAGTGGTTCGTGAAGCACTTGGATATATTGACGTTGCGCTTGTAAATCATTATGTAGTAACGGAGTCTACGGCAGTGGCGATACTAAAAGACAACAAATAAAATTTGTATAAAATGTATAAAATAATTAAATCCCTTTAATTTTTAGTGTAATTAAAGGGATTTTTTTCATTAAACACTTGTACTTTTTATAAAAATGTTATATAATAGAATAGATAAAGTATATATTCAAGAGGAGTATAAAGATGTTTAATATTGTTCTGGTTGAGCCGGAAATTCCGCAAAACACAGGTAATATTGCAAGAACCTGTGCCGCAACAGGCGCAAAGCTGCATATAGTAAGACCTATGGGCTTTGAAATAGATGATAAAAAACTAAAACGTGCAGGGCTTGATTACTGGCATTTGCTCGGAGTGCAGTATTACGAAAATATACAGGATTTTTTTGAAAAGACAAAGGGCGGAAGATATTACTACGCAACCACAAAGGCACTCAATACATATTGCGACGTTTCTTTTGAAGAAGGTGACTATATCCTGTTCGGAAAGGAAACAAAAGGACTTCCTGAAGAGCTTTTGCACGATAATCGGGATTTTTGTATAAGAATACCCATGATAAACGAGGCAAGGAGCTTAAATCTTTCAAATTCGGTTGCAATAGTAATATACGAGGCGCTCAGGCAGACAGGCTTTGATAAGCTGCAAAGCGTTGGTGAGCTTCATAATTTAAAATGGTAAGAGAAAGGATAATAATATGGCTAAATATAAAATATTTGTTGACACAGCGGCGGATATGCCGCAGGAATTGGCGGATAAGCATGGTATAGGAATAATTAATTTCATGAGTGTGTTTGGGGAGGAAGCTTTTGTTGCAGGAGTTGAGCTTACAAACAGTGAGTTTTACAAAAAGCTTGAAGAAAGCAAGGATATTCCCACGACCTCACAAACTCCGTACGCAGAGTTTTATGATATATTAAAAAAAGCTTCTGATGAAAATGATACCGTAATTTATTTTACAATCTCATCAAAGGCAAGCGGTCAGCATAACACCGCATGTATGGTGAGAGAGGAAATTCTTGAAGAAAATCCGAAAGCGGATATCAGAGTTGTTGATACAATGAGTTTTTCTGTGTTTATTACAAGTGCAGCTATATATGCCAAGGAATTAATCGATGCAGGTGAGGATATCGACACGGCTATCGAAAAGGCTAAGAAACACATCGAGTCATATACTGCGTATATTCTGGTAGATACACTAAAATATCTTGAAAAGGGCGGAAGAATAAATAAAACAACCGCAATTATCGGAAGTATGTTAGACATAAAGCCCGTATTGACAATAAAAGACGGTCTTGTTGAATCGGCAGAAAAGCTAAGAGGAAGAAAAAAGATTTATAAAAAGCTTATTGAGCTTATAAGAGAAAACCCTGATTTTGACGAGGAAAATCCTGATTTTATGATTGCACATTCAAGTGTGGAATACTGTAATGAATTAAAAGAGGCATTAAAGGAAGAGTTTGGAATTGAAGAGATTAAATACTGTCTTGAATTCGGGCCTATTGTGGGAACTCATATAGGACCTGGAGTAATAGGAGTATTGTTCAAGCTTAAAAAATGAGAAAGAAGTGATTTTGATGAAATATATTGTTATTCTTGGTGACGGCATGGCGGACTATGCCGTTGAGGAATTTGACGGAAACACAATCTTAGATGTTGCAGATAAACCGAATATGGATTACATGGCATCGCATGGTGAGCTTGGAATGGTGAAAACAGTTGCAGACGGCATGAAGCCCGGCAGTGATGTGGCAAACCTTTCTGTGATGGGATATGATACATCAAAATGCTACAGCGGACGCTCACCCCTTGAAGCCGCAAGCATTGGTGTAGCTTTAAAGGATACAGATGTAACCTTCAGAACAAACCTTGTTACTCTGTCTGATGAAGAGGTGTATGAGGATAAGACCATGCTTGACTATTCAGCAGGAGAAATAACAACAGCCGAAGCAAGCGAGATAATGGAGACTATCGCAAAGGAGCTTGGAGACGATATCCGTAAATTCTATGCAGGAGTGAGCTACAGACATCTGCTTGTATGGGACAAAGGCTCGGTAAATGTCAAATTAACACCTCCGCATGATATTTCGGACAAGAAAATAGCCGACCATCTTCCGAAAGGTGACGGTGCAGATATACTACTCGACCTGATGAAGAAAAGTGAGAAAATATTAAAAAACCACCCTGTCAACCAAAAGAGAATTGCAAACGGTAAAAAGCCTGCAACATCAATCTGGCCATGGGGCGAGGGTACAAAGCCTGCACTCGAAGAATTTAGTGCTAAGTTTGGTAAAAAAGGCAGTGTTATATCTGCTGTTGATTTGATAAAGGGTATTGCGATTTTAGCAGGAATGAACTCAATAGATGTTGAGGGTGCAAACGGAAACCATGACACCAATTATAAGGGTAAGGCAGACGCCGCATTTGATACTCTCACAAAAGAGGGTGCGGATTTTGTATATTTACACCTTGAAGGTCCTGATGAGTGCGGACACAGAGGCGAGGCGGATAATAAAAAGTATGCCGTTGAGATGATTGACAAAAAGGTTATCGGATATCTGAGAAAAAGACTTGAAGATGAGGGAATAGAATATAAAATGATGGTACTGCCTGACCATCCCACACCGATAAGCTTAAAAACTCATGTATCTGACCCTGTTCCGTATCTGATTTATACATCAAATAACGAAACAGAGGATAAAAATCTGAAATATAACGAAAAAACCGCAAAGGATACAGGCAGATACATAGACAAAGGTTATGAACTTATGTCAAGATTTCTATCTTAGAGACTAAAACAAACAGGAAGTGATACTGTGAAATTCAAAAATTTTGCTGTTAGAATGACTATTGCATCAATTATACTGATTGCCGCAATAATTTGCTTTTTTACATTTTTTGGCAGGATTGCAGATGCGTTATTTTATGTGCTTGGGTTATTTGCCCCGTTTATAATAGCATTTATAATTTCTCTTGCGGTAAATCCGCTTGCACAGTGGTTACAGAAAAAATTCAGGCTTCCGAAGGAGCTTACGGCAATTGTTGTTGTTATTCTGACGGTTGGTATTGTCGGAGGCGCTCTTGTTGGTATTGTATGGAAGATAGTTTCCGAGTTAAAAAGTATATATTTGCAGTTTCCGCAAATTTATCAGAGCGCATCAGACTGGATTGAGAGAGTAATTCATAATCTGTCCGATTTGTATAACGCAATGCCTGTTGATATGCGAGACATGATTGATGCGGTCGGTGACAGACTGCAGGAGGGCATTTCGGGATTTGTGGACAAGAATTATAAGCCTGTTGTATCAGGTGCGGGAAATGTTGCAAAATCATTGCCGAGTGTGTTTATAAGCATAATTGTGTTTATACTGTCGCTGTATTTCATGATATCAAATCCAAAGACAGTACAGACAATTATAGATAAAACGATGTCTGAAAAAATGCGTGAGGGTATGCGGACTGTCTGGGGAGAAATCAGAAAATATTTAGGCGGATATGTCAAAGCACAGCTTATAATTATGTCCATATCCTTTGTAATAGTTTTTATAGGACTTTCGATATTAAGAGTGCAGTATGCGATGCTCATTGCACTTGGAATTGCATTGTTTGATGCACTGCCGTTTTTCGGAAGCGGTGCAGTACTCATACCCTGGGCGGTCATCAGCTTTATCGGTGCTGACATCAGAATGGGTATCGGAATGCTCATAATTTATCTGTCGGTAATATTTACAAGACAGATGGTAGAGCCTAAAATTGTCAGCAGTAATATTGGAATAAATCCGTTGCTTACACTGGCATCTATGTATGTGGGATATAAAATATTTTCAATCGGCGGTATGATTTTAGGACCTGTAACCCTAATGCTTGTTGTAAGCTTTTATAAGGCAGGTGCATTTAATACAATCATAGCCGTAGTGAAAAAAGTATTTATATTTATAAAAACAGAAATAAAAGCTTTATTTAATACAATTACTATGAAGTGAGGTAAAACCAATGAAAAAGACTTTCTACATTACAACAGCGATTGCATACACATCAAGAAAGCCTCATATAGGAAACACATATGAGATAATTTTGACAGACGCAATTGCAAGATACCGCCGTTATATAGGTGATGACGTGTTCTTTTTAACAGGAACAGACGAGCATGGTCAGAAAATTCAGGAGATTGCCGAAAAGGAGGGTGTAAGCCCTAAGGCATACGTTGACGTGATTGCAGAGCAGATTAAGGATATTGCCGATATGTTAAATATCAGCTATGACAAATTTATCCGTACAACAGATGATTACCATGTTGATGCAGTTCAGAAAATATTTAAAAAGCTCTATGATCAGGGCGATATATATAAATCAGAATATGAAGGCTTGTATTGTACTCCTTGTGAGTCTTTCTGGACAGAAACACAGCTTGTAGACGGAAAATGCCCCGACTGCGGACGTGAGGTTAAAAAGACCAAGGAAGAAGCATATTTCTTTAAAATGAGCAAGTATCAGGACAAGCTCATGAAGTATATAGAAGAAAACCCTGAATTTATTCAGCCTGAGTCAAGAAAGAAGGAAATGGTTAATAACTTCTTAAAGCCGGGCTTACAGGATTTGTGTGTTTCAAGAACAAGCTTTACATGGGGTGTTCCCGTTACCTTTGATGATAGGCACGTTATATATGTGTGGATAGATGCACTTTCAAACTATATCACAGCACTTGGCTACACTCCCGATGAAAAGGGCGAGCTTTATAAAAAGTACTGGCCTGCAGATGTTCATGTAATCGGTAAGGACATTTTAAGATTTCACACTATCTACTGGCCGATAATGCTTATGGCGTTAGGTGAGCCATTACCAAAGCAGGTGTTCGGACACCCATGGATGCTGTTTGGTGAAGAGAAGATGTCTAAATCAAGAGGAAATGTTATCTATGCTGAGGATTTGGTAAGACATTTCGGTGTTGATGCGGTAAGATACTATTCACTCCATGAAATGCCCTTTGCACAGGACGGAAACATAACATATGACGTGTTCATTTCAAGATTTAATTCTGACCTTGCAAACACTTTAGGCAATCTTGTAAACAGAACTGTTGCAATGATAAATAAGTATTTTGACGGTGTTCTGCAGGATAACTCACATAAAGAGGACATTGATGCAGATTTGGCAGAGGTATGTAAAAATGCTGTTGCTAAAATTGAAGAAAAGATGTCAACACTCCATATTGCAGACAGCTTAGACGAAATCTGGAAGGTTGTTGACAGAGCCAATAAATATATTGATGAGACAATGCCATGGGTGCTTGCAAAGGAAGATGCTACAAAACCAAGACTTGGTACAGTTTTATATAACCTTGCAGAGGCAATCAGAATTATTGCATCATTGTTATCGCCATTTATGCCCCAGACAGCACAAAATATTGCAAATCAGATAAACGCATCAGATATTTCATATGAGAGTGTTAAAACCTTCGGAGTGTTGAAGGTTGGAGACAAGGTAGGTGCGGCAGAGCCGTTGTTTGCAAGAATTGATGCAGAAAAGAAGCTTGAAGAGATTAGTGCAGAGCAGGAGGCAGAGGACAGAATTGAAATTGCACCGTATAAGGACTATGTTGAGTTTGATGATTTTGAAAAGCTTGATATAAGAGTGGGTAAGGTAATTGAGTGCGAAAAGGTTCCGAAATCGGAAAAGCTTTTAAGATTTACCCTGCAGGTAGGCAGTGATACAAGACAAATTCTGTCGGGAATTTCAAAGTATCACACTCCCGAAGAGCTGATTGGCAAAAATGTAGTATTTATTGCAAACTTTAAGCCAAGAAAGATGATGGGATTAGAGTCATGCGGAATGATTTTATCGGCAGAGCATGACGGAGAGTTAACCGCACTCACCACAATAAAGGATATCCAGAGCGGAGCAGAAATAGTTTAAAAAAGGGGACAAAAGAAAATGAGAATGTCAAAATTGCTGGTACCAACACTAAGAGAAGTACCTTCAGATGCAGAAATAATGAGCCATAAGCTAATGATGAGAGCAGGATATATCAGAAAGCTTTCATCAGGAATATATTCATACCTTAATTTGGGATTAAGATGCGAGAGAAAAGTTGAAAAAATTATCAGAGAGGAAATGGACAGGGCAGGAGCACAGGAAATATTAATGCCTGCACTCTTACCTGCTGAAGCATATCAGGCATCGGGAAGATGGGACGTTTTCGGACCGAGTATGTTCAAATTAAAGGACAGATATGAAAGAGATTTTTGTCTTGGCCCTACTCATGAGGAGCTGTTCACACAGACAGTTATAAATGAAGTGCGTTCATATAAGGAATATCCTATGACTTTGTATCAAATTCAGACAAAGTACAGAGACGAAGCACGTCCGAGATTTGGAGTTATGAGAAGCCGTGAGTTCGTTATGAAGGACGCATACAGCTTTGATAGGGATGCTGCAGGACTTGACGAGTCATACAAGAAGATGTATGATGCATATTGCAGAATATTCACAAGACTTGGTCTTGACTTTACAATCGTTGATGCTGATTCAGGAGCAATGGGCGGCAGCGGTTCACAGGAATTTATGGTAAAATCTCCTGTCGGTGAGGACTCAATTGCATATTGTGATGCGTGCAACTATGCCGCAAACTATGAAAAGGCACAGTGTATCCCCGAAAAGAAGGAATTTTCAGAGGGCGATTTGGCACTGGAAAAGGTTGAAACACCTGATGTTCACACAATTGAAGAGCTTGTTGGATTTTTCGGTACTGAGCCTTATGTTTTTGCAAAAACCATTATCTATAAGGCGGATGATAAATACATAGCTGCAATGGTAAGAGGTGACAGAGAAATTAATGAGGTTAAGCTCAAAAACCTTGTCGGCTGTGTTGATGATTTGGAGCTTGCTGAGCCATTTATGGTAAGACAGCTTACAAATGCAGAGGTTGGCTTTGCGGGTCCTATTGGTCTTGAAATTGAGGTTATTGCAGACCTTGAGGTTGCTGAAATGAAGAATTTCATAATCGGTGCAAACGACACAGGCTACCACTATAAAAATGTTAATATAAACAGAGACTTTACACCGTCAAAAATTGCCGATATCAGAGTTATATCAGACGGCGATAAGTGTCCTGTCTGCGGTCAGCCTATTAAGACGGCACAGGGAATTGAGGTTGGTCATATCTTTAAGCTCGGAACAAAGTACTCTGAAGCACTCGGACTTAACTACACCGACGAGAGCGGTGAGGCAAAAACCGTCATTATGGGTTGCTACGGAATAGGTGTTACAAGATGTATAGCGGCGGCTATTGAGCAGGGCTATGACGATAACGGAATAGTATTACCTGTTGCTATTGCACCATATCAGGCAATCGTTGTTCCTGTAAATAATAAGGAAGAGGAACAAATGAAGATAGCAGAAGAAATCTATGAGGACTTAAAAGCACAGGGAATAGAAGTATTATTAGATGACAGAGCAGAGCGTGCAGGAGTTAAGTTCAAGGACGCAGATTTGATAGGCATACCTCTTAGAATTGTTGTTGGTAAAAAATGCGGCGAGGGTATTGTTGAATATAAGCTGAGAACAGCAGAGTCAGCAGTTGAAAAGACAATTGACGAGGCAAAGGCTGAAGCAGTAGAGTATATTAAGAATAAATTGTAATTTTTGGGGGCATAATAATGCCCCTAAATTATATAATTTAAGGGGAATTTATTATGCATACTATAACTAAACTTTCAAATGGAATACGAGTAGTATATGAAAAAATAGATTATTTAAAATCGGTATCTGTCGGTGTATGGGTTGGTAACGGCTCACGATGCGAAAAGAAAGACGAGAACGGAATGTCTCATTTTATTGAGCATATGTTTTTTAAAGGCACAAATAAGCGTGATGCAAAGCAGATTGCATTTGATATTGACTCAATAGGCGGTCAGATAAATGCGTTTACAACAAGAGAATACACCTGTTACTACACTAAAACTCTTGATGAACACATAGATATAGCTCTTGATGTGTTGAGTGATATGATTTTCAATTCAAAGCTAGATGAAAAAAGTCTTGATTTGGAGCGGAATGTTATCATAGAGGAAATTAATATGTATGATGATGAGCCGGAGGAAATAGTAGCTGATTTAATAATTGAGGCGGCATACGGCAACAACTCCATGGGCAGACCGATTTTGGGTACAAAGGAGAGCCTTTTTGGAATAAGCTCTAAAAAAATGTCGGACTATATCAAAACACATTACACAACAAAAAATATTGTAATTTCAATATCGGGTAATTTCGGTGACAATTTGTGTGATTTGCTTGAGAAATATTTTGTAAAATCACAGACAGCGGATAACGCAGTAAAGATTTTTGAGTGTGATTACAAGTCGGGGAATAACCTCATCAGAGCAAAGGATTGTGAACAGGTACAGCTTATTGCAGGCTTTAAAAGTATTGATGTTAAGGATGATGCGGTTTACAGCCTGCTTGTTTTCAATAATGTTTTCGGGGGCGGAATGTCTGCAAGGCTTTTCCAGAACATAAGAGAAAAGTATGGGCTTGTATATTCTGTATTTGCATATCATGCGGCATATATGGGAACAGGAATGTTTAATATATCAGCCGCAATGGCACCGCAAAATGTAAAAAAGGTGTGTGAGCTTATTTCAAATGAAATTAATATAATAAAAAGGGATAAGCTAAGCGATGAAGAGCTTAGAATTGCAAAGGAACAGCTAAAAGGTAATTATATTTTGAGTTATGAAAGCACAGGGTCAAGAATGCAGGCGGCAGGCAGAAATCTTCTGCTTGAAAAGGATATCATATCTCCTGACGAGGTATTAGATAAGATAAACAAAGTAAACAGCAATTCTGTTGCAGAGATTATTGACAGAGTGCTTGACGTTAATACACTAAATATTGCCGCAGTAGGACAAATTGACAGTGTCAACGAACTTTTTAACCTACAGTAATTGACAATAAAGTGTTTTTTTGCTATAATTTAAGAAAAAATTTTAAAAGGGTGATTTTTATGAAAAAGACATCAACAAAAACAGTGGTATTTACCGCAATTATGACATCACTTATAGTTTTGTTACAATTTATGGGTTCATTCATTAAGTTCGGGCCGTTTTCCATATCACTTGTGTTAATTCCTATCGTAATCGGTACAGCAATGTGCGGAACAGGAGCAGGAGCATGGCTCGGTCTTGTATTTGGTCTGATGGTTTTAATAAGCGGAGATGCGGCGGCGTTTTTAGCAATAAATGTCCCCGGAACAATTATAACTGTATTGTTAAAGGGTATTGCCTGCGGTTTTGTTGCAGGTGTTGTGTATAAATGGCTGTCAAAGAGAAACCGTTATCTTGCAGTTGCAGGTGCGGCGGTTGCTTGTCCGATAGTAAATACGGGGATTTTCCTTTTAGGCTGTCTTGTGTTCTTTATGGACACCATCACAGGCTGGGCAACGGCGGCAGGACTCGGTGCAAATGTTGCACAATATATGATTTTCGGACTTGTCGGCTGGAACTTCCTCTTTGAGTTGGGATTAAACATTATCCTAAGCCCTGTAATTGTAAGACTTCTTAATATAAAAAACTATTAATACATATTAGTCGGAGGTAAACATATGATACTTGCATTAGATGTCGGTAACACAAATATAGTGGTTGGTTGTCTTGACGGAGAGGACATTTACTTAGAATGCAGACTTTCCTCCGACAGAAACAAAACAGAGGCAGAATATGCTGTAATTTTTAAAAACCTGCTTGATGTATATGATGTTGACCTGTCAAAGATAGACGGTGCAATTATATCATCAGTTGTTCCGCCCATTACCAATACCTTAAAAAATGCGGTATTTACTGTTACAGGCTATGAGCCTGTTGAGGTAAATGTGAAAATGAATCATGGGTTAAAGTTTGTGATGGATAACCCCGAAGTGGGAAATGATTTAACGGTTGTTGCCGTTGCAGCTCTGGATAAATTCAAAGCACCGCTTATCATTTTTGATTTGGGAACAGCAACCACAATCTCTGTTATAGATAAGGACGGAATTTTCAGAGGGGTTTCTATATTTCCCGGAGTAAAAACAGCAATGAATGCGTTGTTTGACAATGCGGCGCAGTTAACGGCGGTAAAAATAGAAGCACCGCCAAGCGCAATCGGCACAAACACTGTGGAAAGCCTGCAAAGCGGAGCGGTTTTTGGTAATGCCGCAATGATGGACGGCATGATAGACAGAATTGAAAAAGAGCTTGGCTATAAAACAACGGTTGTTGCAACAGGCGGTCTGGCAAAGTTTTTAACACCGCACTGTTCGCATGATATTTATTGTGACGACAGTATGCTCCTTCGCGGATTGCAGATTTTATACAACAAAAACAAATAATTATTTATTTAAAAGACGGTACTTCAATGGCGAGGTACCTGTTTTTTTTGTAAAAATTCTTGAAAAATAATAGCGGTCTGAATAGCCTGTCTCAATTGCAACATCGCCTATTGATAAATCGGTATCGGTCAATAACCTGCACGCAAGATTAATTCGCTGTGATATTATATACTCATTCGGTGATACACCTGTGTGCTTGCGGAATGCTATACGAAACGCAGTGGGACACATATTTTCCATTTTACAAAGCTTGTCAATTGTAATGTTTTCCTTAAAATGCTTGTGAATGTATTCTATTGCAGAAACAGGCTCATTATTCCTTTGTGCCATATTCATATATCTGTTTGTAAGAGTGAGAATTTCTCTTAAAATATATACACACATTTCGTTGGAGCTTCTGTCATTTATAATAAACTCACGAAACAGCCTTTTAAATAAATCAACAATTTCAGTGTTAATTCCGATATGAGCCTTTTTTCCGAACGTGCAAAAAACAGAATTGGTAACAGAGGGTGCATCATAGCCCGTATAATGTACCCATATATAAGAAATATGCCCGTCAGACGAATAGCTGTGCGGTAATTCGGGGGCAAGTGCAATCACGTCTCCGGGATAGAGAATTTCATCTTGTATTGTCATTTTTCCCTCAAGAAAATATATGTAATAAAAATCACGTCTTATTCTGTTGTCAACGGAAAAGGGTTGGTTATTTGTTGCAACACCGCAACAGTTAACCTGTAACGGTACGTTTAAATTTTTTATATTCGCATCTGATTCAAGTCTTGTATGGTAATAGGTTTGTGTTTTCATAATACACCTCTGTGTTGAAAAGTCCATTTTTTATGTTTATTAGTCCATTGAAAGTATCTTATAAACAGTATATAATATAAAAAATGATATGTCAATAAAATGTTAAAAAATCTATAAGGAAGTGATATAATGAAAATATTTGATATGCACATTCACGCATTGAATACTGAACCTGACCCTGATGGTATCATTGAAAAAATGGACAAAGCAGGAGTGTTCGGAGGTTGTATCTTTTCAAACTGGCCCGAAAGATATAATCAGGATATAGGTACCTCATTTGACGAGAGACTTAACGAGGTAATGGCTTGGTGTAGGGGTTATGAGGACAGACTTTTCCCTGTTATGTGGATTCACCCATATGAGAAAAATATAATTGAAAACATACATAAGGCAGTAAATAAAGGGATTTGCGGATTTAAAATAATATGCGCTGATTTTTATGTGTATGAGGAAGAATGCATGAAGGTACTTCGTGAAATAGCAAGTCTTAATAAGCCTGTATTTTTCCATTCGGGAATTTTGTGGGATGCAAAGGTATCATCAGAATTCAACCGTCCTCTTAACTGGGAAGCATTAATGGATATAGAGGGGCTTCGCTTTTCGATGGGACACTGCTCATGGCCATGGATTGATGAGTGTATTGCAATGTATGGGAAATTTTTAAATTCACTGACCAGAAGAAACACAGCCGAAATGTTCTTTGATATAACTCCGGGCACGCCTGAAATTTACAGAGAAGAGCTTATAACAAAGCTTTTTAATATCGGTTATGATGTCGGAGATAATATAATGTTCGGAACAGATGCCGAGGCTCACAGATATAACAGTAACTGGGCGGAGCAATGGCTTGATGCTGACAGAAAAATACTTGACAGGCTTGGCGTGAGTAAAAAATTCCGAGAAAAGCTGTATCATGATAATCTGATGAGATTTTTAGGTAAGGCTGATGGTGTTAAAAATCATGAAAGTCCTGTTTCCGATTCGGCACAGCGTTGGAGTGCAGAGAATAAGGCGGTTTACAAGGTGATTGAAAAGTGGTATAAGGAGCTGAAATTCCCGAATGAGTATGACAGGGAGTTCTATAATGCTTTAAATACAATAAAAATTTCTGATGCAATAACAATTGAGAATTATGATGTAGGAGAAACAGACGGAAAAAGAAATCTTTTATCCTTCCTTTTCATGTGCGAGGAGCTTGAAAAGCAGTATATTAAAAAGGGCATAGACAGAGAAATTTTAATTGATACCTTAGAGGATATTGTGCGTTGGACAATTACATGGAGTAATGTCAAAGGTGAATTATATCTTGGCGAGCTATCATGGCTGAAACGTCATTTTGAAATGAAATTATTCAAGCTTGGCAGACTGCAGTTTTGTATGGCAGGTGCAGAGCGTGATACAGAAGGTAAGGGAATAAAAAAGGGCGATGCAGTTATTGAAGTTCACATTCCTGCAGGCGAACCGCTTGATGAGGCAGAATGCAGAAAATCAATTGCACTTGCAGTAGAATTTTTTGAAAAATTCTACCCTGATTACAATTATAAATATTATACCTGTCATTCATGGTTACTTGATAAAACTCTTGATGAGTTTTTACCGCCTGATAGCAATATTTTAAAATTCGGCAATATGTTTGATATTGTTGCAGAAGAAACGGGCGATGACATTTTAAGGTATGTGTTTGACTGGAACACGACAAGATTAAACGTAAAATCATGCGTATGCGTGGGAAGCTTTGACGAGAAGATAAAAAAAGCCGCTCTCAAGGGCAGGGAGTTTTATGTAAACTTAGGTGTTATTAAAAAGGAGGAAAAAATATGTTAGAATTAGTTCAGTTATCTTCAATGGAAAACATTATGCCAAAGGTAAAGCAGGAATTTACACCGATAAGGTGGATTGGCGGATTAAAGGGGGAAAGGCTTTCATATCAGATAGCATTCCGAACAGACAGCACAGGATATTATAAAATCGAGGTAGAAAGCGATATAAAGGAGCATTTAAAAGTTTACAAAATCGGAAATGTTCCTGTAACAAGAGCATTTTTTAACTACAAAGCTAAAGATGATGATAACTACATAAGCCATGACGGAGGAATGTACCCCGACATATTATATCCGCTTACAACAGATACAATAAGAGGTCAGTATCATTATCAGGGAATCTGGATTGAAACAGACGCAAATGTGGCTCCGGGAAAATATAAGGTTAAGGTTTCCTTATATGATGACAACGATTTTGCATCAACCGTTATGAATATTGAGGTATTAAATACCGCATTGCCTCCCCAGAAGCTATTGTATCAGGTGTCACTGCATTCGGATTGTATTTCTACCTGGTACAAAAAAGAGGTTTTTTCACAGGAGTATTGGCAGCTGCTTGATAAATATTTAAAGGTTTCAGCAGATTACGGTTCAAATGCCATAAATGTACCTCTGTTCACACCTCCGCTTGACACAAAGGTTGGAGGCGAGCGTCCGACGGTACAGCTTGTTGAGGTTTATAAGGAAGGCGATAAATATACCTTTGATTTTGCTAACGCACAAAAATATATTGATATGTGTAAAAAGAACGGAATGACACACTTTGTAATAACACCGTTCTTTACTCAATGGGGTGCGGAATTTACACCCAAAATAATGATTCATGAGAACGGGGAGATTAAAAAATGCTTTGGCTGGTCGGTGAAGTCAACCGATGAGAGCTATCTGAACTTGTTAAGACAGTTTTTCCCTGAAATGAATAAGTTTATAGAGAAAAACTCAATAGAAAACAATACAATAGTTATGATATCAGATGAGCCGTTTGATGATGAGACTATAAAGAGATATGCATTCTTAAAAGAATTCATGACTCCATATGTAAAGAATTACAAAATTATGGATGCATTCACTAACTACAAGCACTTTAAAGCTGCAGGAGCAGATGTACCGGTTATTCCGACAACATGTATAAATGATTTTATGGGCAAGGTGTCTGATATATGGGTATATTACTGCTGTGCTCAGGACTATAAGGTATCAAACAGATTTATTACAATGCCTCTGTACCGTAACCGTTCGTTTGGTTATCAGCTTTATAAATACAATGTATCAATCTTTTTCCACTGGGCAATAAACTTCTGGTATGCACAGCTTGCGGTGCGTGAGTTAAATCCATTCTATGAAACAGATTCTGACGGGGGCTTTCCCGCAGGTGACGCATTTACTGTTTACCCCGGCGAGGACGGGCCTATCATATCAATGCGAACAATAGCATTTAGCGAAGCCTTACAGGATTTAAGGGCACTGCAGTTGTTAGAAGAAAAAATCGGCAGAGATGAAACCATTAAATTAATTGAAAATATCACAGGAGAAGTAACATTTGAAAATTGTGCAAAAAATGTACAAACCATGCTTTCGCTAAGAGAAGTAATTTTCTGGAAGTTGAAAGAATGTAAACAATAAAAAGGAACAACCGCCGCATAGCCTGGCTATGCGGCGGTTGTCCTACAATGGAATTATCGTTCTTCCATTATAACCCACAATTTTCCCTCAGTTGCACTGTTTTAAAAGTACTTACGACCTTTATTATACACCAAATTATGGTAATTTGCAATGCTTTTGTAATCTTAACGTTACATAATTGTCACTAATCACGAATGAGGTGATGTATGTCTCTTAAGCGGTTAAAATTCGGCATAGCTATGAGGAAAAATTGAATTACATATATTTTAAATTATATAAAGATTTGTAATCTGAGGTAATATTGACCAAATACGCAAATCTTACCTTAAATTCATATCAAGAACGGCTGATTTTAGCTTATTATTCTCAATTTCAATCACTCCGTAGGTTTTGGTGTACTTTGCACTTCCGGGATTTAACAATATAATGTTTCCACAGTTTTCGTTATACGGAATGTGCGTATGCCCGAACACAACGATGTCACAACCAAGCTCTGTTCCTTTGTTTTTCAAGGTTTGATAAGTATTTTCGTTTTTTACGTTGTATAAATGTCCGTGTGTTATAAATATTCTTCTACCCTCAATTTCTGTAACAAGTTCATTTTCGGAAAAAGAAATGTCACAATTACCTGCAACATATTTTACAGGAATATCAGGAAATATTTGCGACAAATTTTTTGCATCACTCATGTGGTCTCCTGCGTGAATTATCATATCTACTCCTAT
>JAFQNU010000131.1 GCA_017420825.1 Clostridia bacterium | reverse complement strand
TGCAATCAGGAGGGATTATACTCGTGAGGGTGAGGAGGAATTCTCCAAGATATTCTATAAGGATAATAAAAATCTGATTGTTATGGAAATTGGCAACGAAAGCTACTTCAATAACATAGAGAAATTTGCATTTGATGTAGCTCCTGAAATTACTAAGGACAGAACCTTTGTTCCGCTCAGAAGCATTGCAGAAGGCTTCGGCTTTGATGTCGCATATGACGATAGCGAAAAGACAATAACACTTACCAAGGACGATACCGAGGTGATATTTACAATCGGTGAGGAAAAATTCATCGTTAACGGTGAAGAAAAGCTTTGTGATGCCGCTCCGTTTATAAAGAGTGACAGAACATTGCTGCCGCTTAGAGCATTGTCCGAGGCTGTCGGTAAAACAGTATTCTGGGAAAGCGACAGAAAGCTTATATTGATAGCTGATAAGCTTGTTATTGATGAGTCGAATAAATCGGAACATTCAGAGGAATTGGATATGTTGTCGCAGTGGCTTAACAGATAAGGGATTTTCCCTTATCTGTGGGCTGAAGCTTAAAAGAAAGGATAAGACTATGAAGAAATTAACAAAATTTACAGCATTTATTTTAACTATGCTCATGACAGCAAATGCTGCAAGTGCTGCAACTGTTGAGGTAAGTGATGCATCAAAGGGTGAGGTTAAAATAACCGTTACCGGAAGACAAAAGGGTGAAAAGATTAATATTCTTGTAGCCGAAAAGGGAACAGAGCTCTCTGCACTTGAGGCTGATGTTTCAAAATTACAGCACCAGGGCTCGCTTACAAGTGACGGAGATGGAATTGATGAGTATGTGTTTACTCTAAAGCTTCCTGAAAACTTTGTAAGCGGTGACTATAATGTGTATGTCAGCGGAGAAGCTCAGGCAAATGACCTTTATTATGTACCGTTTGATACAATCAGACAAAAGGTTGAGGCCATACTTGACATGACAGATAAGACAGCTATTGCCAAAGAGTTAGAGCTTTACAAAAGAGAGCTTTCATTGGTGAATGACTTGTACACAAATGCGGATAAAGAAAGCATAGGAGAGAAGCTTATTGCGGCTGAGAATTCAGAGCTTCCTATTGATACAACGGATAAGGTTAAAATGGTTGCAGAGTTTCAGAAAAGAATTAAGCAGTTTGCCGCACTTAGCTGTTTTGAGCTAAACAAAAAGGACGTACTATTCTTAAACGGCAAATATCTGTATAACGACATTGTTCCGTTTGAGGGGATTGATACAGACAAAATTACTGTAAATGCCCTTTATGCCGATAATATGACCGATACAGGAAGAAATGCAGTCATTTCATCACTGTTTGGTGTAGAATATACAACTGTTGCTGATTTACAGGCACAGTATGCAAAGGCAGTTATTCTGAATTGTATAACAAACAGTGTATATGAGGGCTACGGATTTTTAGATGATGTAATTACAGAGGGAAATGCAGAATTAGCAAGGCTTTCAATCGACGATTATTTAGAGCTTTCCGACACAACAAATGCAAACAAGGGAATTATGAACAGTGAAAGTTCAATCACAATGAGCAACTTAGAGGATAAGATTAATGATGCCGTTGACTATAAGCCGTCAACAGGCAGTTCATCATCAAAAGGCTCAACAAGCTCAGCTCCTTCGGGAAGTATGGTAATTCCCGGAAGTCCAAGTAAGGTTACAACTCCTGTTGCACCTGAGCAGACAGACAAGGGCTTTTCAGATGTTGAAAATCACTGGGCAAAGGAGCAGATAGAATACCTCACCGAAAAAGAAATTCTCTCAGGCTATGAGGACAACACCTTTAAGCCTGATGCACAGGTAAAGCGTGAAGAGGTCTGCAAGATTATTGCGGCTGCCTTTGATAAGACATCAACAGCCGATGTGGAGTACAGCGATGTTAAAAAGACAGACTGGTTCTACCCATATGTTTGTGCATTGTCTGAAGCAGGCATAGTTAATGGTATATCCGATACAGAGTTCGGAGCAGGAAAGCCTATGACACGAGAAGCATTTGCTGTGCTGGTGGCAAGACTGTTGGAGCTTGAGGAAACAGAAACAAAGAAAGACTTTACAGACAGAGCCTCTATAAGCACATGGGCAATAAGTGCAGTGGATTCACTTGTTGATGCAGGTATTATCAATGGCTTTGAGGACGGAAGCTTTAAACCACAGGAGCCGTTAACAAGAGCACAGATAGTTAAGATAATCTATTCAATTCTAAATTCACAGGAGGGCTGATATATGAAGAAGATAATATGCTTGGTATTGGGTGCGGCAATGTTTGTGGGAACACTTGCATTTGCACAGAGTGAAACAACAACAGTATCAAAATATCAGTATGCAACTGATGTAATGCTCGGTCTCGGTCTTATGAACGCTCCCGAGAATGAAAGGGAATGGGAAAATGTTGTGACCAGAGGTGAGTTTGCTGAGATTATATATAAAATACTCAACTATGACTCGTATGATGTAGTAACTGATGAATGGGAAACCAATTTCTACGGTGACAAAAATGCAAATACAGAATTGATTACCGACATAGCCGCAAATGACGGAATTTATAATGACGTTGACTCAGAGAATAAGTATTATGACGCAATTTTATATCTCGGACAGTCAGGCTTAATGGTTGGATATGGAAATGACAGCTTTGGTGTTGATGATGCAATAGTGCCGCATCATGCGGCAAAGATTATAATTGATTTGATGGGTTATCAGGCTGTGGCTGAAAAGCTCGGTCCTGACGGATACAAAAAAATTGCATCAAATCTTGACCTTATCATAACAGGCTCATCAAGCATGACAAAGGAAGAGACTGCACAGTTTATCTACAATGCATTGGTGACAGAATATGACGACAGCTATGACGGTACCGTTACCTTTGGTGAGGGTGACCATACAATATTAGGTAAATATATGGGATTATCCTATGTTGAGGGAACTGTTGTTGATAATGGATATATTTCTCTTGATGGTGGTGATACAGTAGGCGCAGGAAAGCTTGTAATTGCAGACGAGACCTTATACATTGACCAAACCGAATATGACACAACAGAGCTTCTGGCAAGACACGTTGGTGCATTTTATAAGTCTGAGGGTGAGGAGAATGAATATAATGTCGTATTTGCTCACTTAACGGGTGAGGACGAATGTTTTGAAATTTTGGGACGTGATGTTGAGGACTATGCATCAAGAACACTGACCTATAACACTGATTCCAATACTGAAAAGGAAAAGCTTTCCACAGGTGTAACAGTTGTTTACAATTATAAAATACAGGACACATATACCTCAAATATTTTCAAATCAAACAACAGCAAAATAAAGCTCATTATTCCGAGAGGTAAAAGTGAGGCAGAATATGCTGTTATAGAAGATTATGAAAGTGTATTTGTGAATGCTGTTGACGGAACTGATGTATATAACGGTATTCAGTACGCATCAAAAGCGGTTCAGCTTGATTTTGATGATGATGACAAGGCTGTTCTTATCTACAAGGCTGACGGAACAAGGGGAAGCATGAAGGATATTAAAGCGAATATGCTTATCGATATTATGAGCGGAGAAAATATCCTTGTTGCAAGAATTTCATCAAATTCAATCAATGAATTTACTGTTGCATCTACAGGAACAAACGATTACGGTAAATTTTACAGTGACTCTACAGCAGAGTATAACCTCTATGACGGCTTAAATGATGCTATCAATCTTGTTGAAATAAAGCTTAAAAATACTTACAAGGTATATTTGAACATCTTTGGTGATATAGGCTGGATAACAACTATTGACGGAACAACCACAAAGCAGTGTGTATTCCTGCATAAGGTTTATTATGACAGTGATAATGAGCAATACGGAATGAGAATACTTGATACTAAAAATGAGTGGTATACAATACAGTTTGCCGAAAAGCTGACCTTCAGCGATGAAAACGGTAAAGAGTCAAGATTAAAGCCTGAGGCTACATACGGTCACCTGATTGATTACAGAAGTCTTATCAGATATAAGGTGAATGATGAGGGAAAGGTAAATTATATTGAAATAGCCATTACAGACAAAACAAACACGTCAGAGGATAAACTAAGACTACTTGACAGGCTTGGCTATGAGGATGCTGACGGAGACGGAAATTATGATGGTGCATATTGGAGAGTTGGCGGAGGAAACATTGGTCCGAATGTAATTATCGAAAATGCTACTACCAAATTTATAACTCAAAATCCTGAGCTTGATTCTGATAGCAAAGAAGCTTATTCATTTAAGACAAACATATTGCAGGATTATAAGGCATACACACTTGATGCATTTACCACATCACCGATTTCACACAGAGCACAGTATGCTTATATGATCACAAAGGCATCTTCATCATCCCTTGATACAGAAATGACGGATTATGCAGTTGTTAAAAAAATCAGTGAAGTTCTGGATGAAAAGGACGAGGCGGCAATTGCAGTTGATATTTATGATTTGCCGAATGAATCATATGGTTCTAATCAGACTCTGTATTTAAAAAATCCTGAGGTTTTGGAAAATATCAAATCAGGCTTTGAGGAGGAAGATGAGGAAGGAAATGTAATCAAGCATGACCTCGGTGAAGGAGATATTATAAGATATGTGCTTGATGCCTACGGCAAGATTGAGTTAATTCAGCTTTTCTGGGACGCTGATAAGCCAAATTCACTCTCCCCAAACGGAAAAGAGGGCGGATTTGCAGGAACAATCGACTGGTGGGATCCTACCAAAACCGGACGTACAAATCCATTTGCTTTCACAGGCTATGATGTAGAAGCAAACAAGCTTATGGTATCTGATGATCCGACTAATTTCATGGTTCGTGAGTTAAGAGGTATGAGTGGTTACATATATAAGCTCTATGATGATGTTATTACAGTTACAACACAGGATTTATCATGTAAAACCTATGACAAGACCGAAAGTGACTCAAGATTTATTTCAGAGAGTTATCTTCTGAAAAATCCTAATTATTATACGGTGGTTACAATCGAAGAAGATGAGGTAACTGCAGCTTATGGAAATCAAAGTGACATAAAACCATATGATAAGTATGGAAATAACTGTTCAAGAGCGGTACTTTTCGGCGGAGGTGGAGGTGCCGGCAGAATTATCATAATAAATGATAACCGTCGATGAGAGAATTTAATCAGTACTGATGTAAACTAAGAAAGGAAAGGAGCAGTAGAATAATTTACTGCTCCTGTGGTGTGGTTTATGATAAAAGCAGATGAATATAATTCAATAATAGAGCCGTATTTTGATGGTGGTGACAGCTACACGGGACATCATAAATATTCGTATATAATGCAGTATGAGTCAAGTGGCAGTATATCACTTTCTCAGCAATGGGACAGCGGAAATATAAAAATAGGTGCAAATGGTAAGGGAAGTATTTCAAGGAATATATATAAAAGTGATATTTCACTCTACAACGGCGTGACCTTGAAAATGACCTGCCCCAAAGAAATAAAAATCAAGCTTTTTTTTGACAATACACCTGTCTTGGAGACTTTTGGAACAGGAAAGCTTGATTTATATAAAGCACCTGT
This sequence comes from Clostridia bacterium, assembly GCA_017420825.1. GTDB lineage: Bacteria > Bacillota > Clostridia > UBA1381 > UBA1381 > RGIG1988. Next base: position 389 of record JAFQNU010000131.1, on the reverse strand, counting down.
AAATAAGAACAGTGTTGAGTGTATAAAATATGAAATTATAAATGAGTCGGAGCATGAGAGTGAAATTAGTCTTTACTATCTTGGTGTATCAAGGGAAAACGAAACTCAAATACCATTATATGATGGGGAATGGGAGGGCTGTATTGAGCAAAATATCAGCTTTATACCATATAATGACGATGTAATGACAAGAGATAAGGCGAACGAGATATTAAAAAAGCTTGATACTGAGCCTTACAAATCAATATATGAAGCACAAAGAATAACAGCCCAAAAGGCAATGGAGGATATACCTGAAAAACACATATCCAAAATGATTAGCGAGTGTTTTCGGGGTAAAATGAATTTTTGCGGAGAAATTGAGGCACTCTCCTTTGTGGGAATGGTTG
>JAFQNU010000130.1 GCA_017420825.1 Clostridia bacterium | reverse complement strand
ACTATGCCGGGGCGGTTTACAAGGCGTCTGTCGTGGGCGGCGGATTCGTCGACGCCGAACCACGGCTCTATGCATACATAGCTTGCGCCGGGCTTTGCCCAGATGCCAAGGTATGGAGCGTCAAAGCGGAAGGTGACATTTCTGCCATCGCGCCGCTTTAAGGTGACCTTACGTGAGGCAAGGCCGTTTAGGATATATGCATCGTCGTCAAAGCTGTCCGCCTTTATCATCCACTCGTTTTCATCGGTCAGAAAATCCGCATCCGCGGGGCCGAGCAGGTCGTTTTCAAGCTTATGCGCTTTTATGTTTTCTTTCTTTTCCAAAATCTCATTAAATCTGTTTATATACTCGTATGGGTCCTTAAAATTAAATATTCTCTCTATTAAATCGCCCTTGACAAGCTTTGTTACAGCTCCGCCGCCAAGTGCTATTATTGTTTGTACCTCTTCCATAATATTAATATTATAAAATGACATCTTATCAGGATATGCGTAACCTACATTTTCAAGGTTTCCCGATATGTTTTTCTGACGGTACATATAATACGGCTCTCTGTTAGTTTCTTTCATTCTCGTTAATGTATAATCGAGCATTTGATTCATATAGTTGCTTTTTGTAAGCTCAATATCTGAAAATCTCAGTGCTGCCGATTTTTTCACACACATAGAATGTACCGTTATATTTTCAGGATTTAATTTTATTACCTCTTCAAGACTATATTTAAACATTTCAACCGTTTCATCGGGAAGTCCTGCAATTAAATCCATGTTTATATTATCAAAGCCACATTCCCTTGCTGTTTTATAGGCATCATATATCATTTGTGATGAGTGTTTTCTGCCTATCTTTACAAGTGTTTCGTCATTCATTGTCTGAGGATTTATGCTTATTCTGTTTACCCCTGCCTCATATGCGCACATAAGCTTTTGCTTATTTATTGTGTCAGGCCTGCCTGCTTCAAGAGTGAATTCTTTAATCTTATCGGTTATTAAATATTTATTTAATGCGTCAAAAATAATTTTGAGCTGTTCACTGTTTAATGTTGTCGGAGTTCCGCCTCCGATATATATATTTTCAGCATAAAATCCGCAATAATCCAACACCTCTGCCGTCTTTTCTATTTCACGAACAAGCAGTTTAACAAATTTATCTATATATTTTCCGCTTTTTTTTATATCTGTTGAAACAAAGGAGCAATACAGACATCTTGTCGGGCAAAAGGGTATTCCTATATACACACTTACAGAGTTTTTTCCTACCTGTGAAAGTATTTTTTCCTCGTTTTCAGATACCTTTATTGCAAGCTCTGTTTTTGCATCGGATACATTATAAAGCTTTTTAAAAATTTCTTCTGTATTATTTAATCCCTTTTCCCTGTACTGTCTTGCCACCTTTGCAGGTCTTATTCCCGACATAACCCCCCAGGGAAGGTTTACTTTTCTTATTTTTCCCGCCGTTTCACAAAATGCCTTTGTTACACTGCAGGTATAATTTTTCTTAATATCAGTTTTTGATTTTTCATCACCCATAAAGCTATAATAATAATCACCGATATATGTTTTATTTTTAAATATTATCTCAACATATACATTTATTTCCTTGTCATGAGTGAGATTTGTCATTATTATTACATCTTCATTTTTATTAAAAAACAGATTTATAAAAATTTCCATGTCGTATTCACATGAAAATCCGTTTTGAATTAAATCCATCTTATCAGCCCTTCACATACATATTGTAGCTTTTTTCATAGTAAATCTTTGTGTCGTTGCCATGTCCCGGGTGTACTATTATATCATCATCTAAGGTATAGAGCTTATTTTTTATTGAATTTATAAGAATATCGGAATTTCCTGTCGGAAAATCCCATCTTCCTATACTGTTTAAAAAAAGCGTATCACCCGAAAATAAATCCTCACCAACAAGATAACAAGCTCCGCCGTCGGTGTGACCGGGAGTTGTTATAACCTTTATTTCCATATTACCGCACATTAATTTATATCCGTCATTTACAATAACATCACTTGGTGACGCCTTTATGGTATTTGAAAAAAGAGTTGATAAATTAACAGACGGATTCTGAATATTTTTATTACATTCAAATGAGGATACAACCTTGGCATTAAACACTTTTCTTACATCTTCAACACTCTCTATGTGGTCATAATGACAATGAGTTAATAATATATATTCAATTTTTACTCCCTCTTTATTTACAGCATCTAAAATAACATCACATGAACTGCCGGGGTCAACAATAAAGCCTGTTTTATTTTCGTCATATACAATATAGCAGTTCTGGTCATTCGAAAAATTTACAACTCTTTTAATATTAATCATACCATCACCTAATTTTCATAAAGTCTTACAGGTAAAATCATGTTTATATAATCATTTTCTTCAACAGACTCAATAAAGCACGCACCCTTCGGGTTTGACATCTGCATTTTAACCTCTTCCTCTTCACAACTCTTTAAAGCCTCTAAAAGATATCTGTGGTTAAAGCCTATTTCTATATTATCCCCAATTTTGTGAGCATCAACTGTATCATTAATTTTTCCTTTACCTGTTGAACAGGTAATATAAATCATATCATTTTCGATATTTAATCTTACAGGTACCTTTTCAGCCTTTGCAAGTGCGTCATCATTGATAATGAGTGCTGCTCTCTCTAAGCTGTCTATAAATGTTCTTGTGTTTATATTAACAACGATACTGTTCGGAGTGTTGAAAATAGGAGCATAGTTAATATAATCACCCTCTAACAGTCTTGAAACTATTATGTAGTTATCAAAGCAGAATTTCACATGTCTTTTAGAAATTACAACCTCAACCTTATCCTCGCTGTCATCTAAAACCTTTAATATTTCCTTTAATGCAATACCCGGAACAACAAATTTAATGTCCTGCAGAGATGAATCAACGGTAGATTGTATTTTTGCTATTCTGAAACCGTCAGTTGAAACAACTGTCAATACACCTGTGTTAATATCAAAGAGTGAGCCTGTTAAAATAGGCTTTCTTGACTCATTCTGAGAAATTGCATAGATTGTTTTTCTTATCATTCTTTTCAAAACGTTTTGTTTAACTGAAAATTTGTAATATTCGTCAACTTCAGGTATTGCAGGATAATCTGACGCATTCAGACCCTGAATGTTAAATTCACTCTTACCTGATTTCAAGAACATTACATTATTGTAATCGTTTACCTCAACTAATACATCTTCATTTGCAAAACGTCTTACAATTTCACCAAACATTTTTGAGCTTATTGCAATTGAACCTGCTTCAATGACATTGCATGAGGCTGTGTATTCTGTACACAAATCAAGATTATTGGCAGTTATTATAACTTGTCCGTCATTGTGTGCTTCAATTTTAATGCATTCTAGAATAGGCATAACAGATTTTGCAACAACTGCTTTCTGAATAGTATTTACAATATTAACCAATTCATTTCTTTTAAAAATAATTTTCATAATAGGCTCCTTTTCTTAAAGTATAGAGGACAAGTTCGTGCTTTTTACTTTTACTTCATGATTTAAAGATTTTAAAATTATATCTTCATCAGCACTGCCGACTGTAAGGGAAATTTCATCATCAGTAATGCTTTTTATACCTTCACAAAGCAGATTTGTAAAAACTACAACGCTTCCTTCTTCCTGTATCCTGCAATTAAACTT
>JAFQNU010000129.1 GCA_017420825.1 Clostridia bacterium | reverse complement strand
TAGAAACATTAATTGCGAGAATTGATAATGTGACCGAAGTGCTTGTATATGAAGAGGATGAGTTAATCGTTGCTGAAATATTCTCTGATGCCGAGGGGGATAAGGAAAAAATTAAAGAGCAGATAAAGAGCGATGTACAGAAGGTTAACAGTATGCTTGCAGGCTATAAACAGGTTAAGAAGATAAAATTCAGAAGTGTAGAATTTGAAAAGACAACAACAAAGAAGATTAAAAGAGCATACAAAAATTAACCTGAGCTTGACAAAAGTACTGTACAATTGTATAATAAAAAGGAATGAAACAAATGAAAATCATAGCTGCAACATCAAATAAGGGTAAAGTGCGTGAAATTAAAAGTATATTTTCTGATATGGATATAGTGTCCATGCGTGAGGCAGGGATTGATATTGAGATAGAGGAGAATGGAGAGAGTTTTCTTGAAAATGCACTGATAAAAGCAAGAGTAATAGCAAATTTATGTGATTGTGCGGTATTATCGGATGATTCGGGATTGTGCGTTGATGCACTTGACGGTGCTCCGGGAATATATTCTGCAAGATATGCCGGTGAGAATGCAACAGACGAGGAACGATACCAAAAATTACTTAAAGTACTTGAAAATGAAACAAACAGGAACGCACATTTTACAAGTGCAGTTGCCCTTATACTTCCTGATGGCAGGGAGCTTACAGCACTCGGATATGTTGACGGAAAAATAGGATATGAGCCTTTGGGTGAAAACGGCTTTGGATATGATCCGATATTTATTTGTGATGAGCTTGGTAAAACCTTTGCTCAGGCAACTGATGATGAAAAGAACAGTATCAGTCACAGAAAGAGAGCATTGGAACAAGTGTACAGAAAGTTAATGTTGGAGGTTGGAGAGTAAAATGGATATATTTTGTGAGTACATTGTAAGGCATAAGAATACAGCGAAAGATTATTTGCTGATTGCTGCGGCAAGTGTTGGAGCTATGTTGTTGAGCTTTATCATTATGTTATTCAGTTCATACCTTTTTGGCTTGGGTTTGTTATTAATAGCAGCTGTCTGGTATGGTCTGTATTTTCTGATTAAGTCAAGACAGATAGAGTATGAGTATATATTAACTAACAGTGAGCTTGATGTTGACAAGATAATGGGCAGAAGAAGAAGGAAGAGAGTAATATCTGTTGACTTTAAGCATATAGAATTGTGTGCAAGGGTGGATGATGAGAGATATTCTCATCAGTTATCATCAAAGCCTGACAAGGTGTATGATTTTACAGGCATAAGTGATAATGACAAATATTTTGTTGATTTCCACTCAAAAGATAACAGAACAAGAATGTTTTTCCAGCCTACCGACAAAATGAAGGAAAATATTAGAATTATGAATCCCGGAGCTATTCATATATTATGATTACGGGAATAGGAACTGATATTGTGGAGATATCGAGAATGATGAAATCTATAGAAAATACGGGTTTTTTAACAAGATATTTCACACAGGCGGAAAATGAATATTTTATGTTGAAAAAGTACAATCCGCAGACGATTTCAGCCTCCTTTGCTGCAAAGGAGGCTGTTTCAAAAGCGTTTGGAACAGGATTTAGGGGTTTTAAATTGAAGGATATAGAAATACTTCATGATGAGCTTGGTAAGCCATATGTTATGTTGTACAATGAGGCAAAAAAAATGGCAGACGGTGCAAAAATACATTTGTCTTTGTCGCATACTGAGCATTTGGCACAGGCATTTGTTGTGATAGAAAAATAAGGAGTGGTTACAGATGTTTAAGGTATGTACCTCTGAACAAATGCGTGAAATAGACCGTCTTGCAGGAGAGCTTGGCGGAATACCCCCTGTTGTTTTAATGGAAAACGCAGCGATTTCATGTGTGGAAGAGATAAATAGTGAAGTGAAAAAAGCTGTTATATTTTGCGGAAAGGGAAATAACGGCGGTGATGGCTTTGCTATTGCAAGACATCTATATAATCGTGGTGTTGAAGTTTCAATATATTTAGTTTGCGGTACAGATTTTAAGGGTGACGCACTTATTAATTATGAAATAATTTCAAAGTATCCGATTGATATATATGAATTTGATGAAGCAGAATTTATTGATATAAACAGATATGATATTATAATTGATGCTATTTTTGGTACAGGCATAAGCGGTGAAATATATGGAGCGGCACATAACGCAATTGAGCTTATAAACACTTCCAATGTATATACAATGAGTGTTGATATACCAAGCGGAGTAAATGCCGATAACGGACAAATCTGCGGAATATGCGTTAAGGCTGATAAAACCGTAACCTTTGCCGCATATAAGCATGGACAGCTATTGTTTCCTGGTGCTGATTTTTGCGGAGAGCTTGTTGTGAAAAATATCAGCATTCCTGAATATATTATCTCTGACAGGAATATAAATATAAATGTTTCGGACAAGTCATATGTAAAAAGTATAATTCCTGTAAGGAATAAGAACTCACACAAAGGAGATTATGGTAAGATTTTAATTATAGGTGGAAGTGTGGGGTTGTCGGGGGCGGTATGCCTTGCGGCAAATGCGTGTATAAAAAGCGGTGCAGGACTTGTAACTGTTGCAGTACCTGATGTAATTAATAATATAATAGAAGAAAAGCTTACAGAGCCTATGAGCATGGCTTTAAGTTCAAGAGACGGCCATCTGGATAAGTCGTGTGCTGATGTATTAAAGAATAAAATAAATGATTTTGATGTTTGTCTTATAGGTCCGGGAGCAGGCAGAAGTGAGGATATAGTATATATACTCAGAGAAATTCTAAGAACAAGTGAAATACCTGTCATAATAGATGCAGATGGATTATGGGCATTGTCACAAAATCAGGAAATGCTACAGGAGTGCAGATGTAATGTAGTTCTTACACCGCACGAGATGGAGATGTCAAGAATTTGCGGATATGAATTAGAATATGTGGCTGATAACCGACTTTACGTGTCAGAACGGTATGCGACTGAAAACGGAGTTACGCTGATTTTGAAAGGACCTCATACTGTTGTCACATCTGTGGCTGGAGAACAATATATTAATATTAATGGTAATTGCGGTATGGCAACAGGCGGAAGCGGTGATGTTCTTGCAGGAATGATAGCAGCGCTTTGTGCGGTGTGTGAGAATGAGACGCAGGCCGCAGTGCTTGGAGTATATCTGCATGGGCTATCTGCAGACATTGCAGTAAAGAAAACAGGCGAAATATCACTTGTTGCAGGAGATATTATTGAGCATATCGCAAATGCCCTTAAATTACCTGTGGAATAATTCACAAACATGTGATATAATTAGAAAGGAATAAGTAATGAACACACGAACATGGGCACAAATCAGTGTAGATGCGCTGAATTATAATTTTAAACAAATAAGAAAAATAACAAATCCTGACTCTAAAATTATGGCGATTGTCAAAGCTGATGCTTATGGACATGGTGCTGTGGAGTGTGCAAGAATATTTTTACAAAATGGTGCAGATATGTTAGGTGTTGCATGCTGTGAGGAGGCAATGCAGTTAAGAAGAAACGGTATTGCCGCACCCATTCTGATTTTAGGAACCTCTTATGATGAGGAGCTTTTGGAAATTGTTCAAAATGATATTACACCGACTGTATTTTCATATGATTTT
>JAFQNU010000128.1 GCA_017420825.1 Clostridia bacterium | reverse complement strand
TTGTATTTATCATACTTATACCATCTGCCCCTGCCTCCTCGCAGGCCTTTGCTATTGATACTATATCTGTAACATTAGGGCTTAGCTTAATATATACAGGCTTTGTGGTAACTGCTTTTACCGCCTTTGTTACTTCTGCGGCACTATCACAGCTTGTTCCGAATGCCATTCCGCCGTTATGTACATTAGGGCAACTAATATTAACCTCTATTATTCCAACCTGTTCTTCCTTATCTATCTTCTCACAGCAATAAACATACTCATCAAGAGAAAATCCGCTTATATTCGCTATAACAGGCTTATTAAAAATCTTTTTAAGTTCGGGTAACTCATGCGAAATCACTCTTTCAATTCCTGGATTTTGTAAGCCTACCGAGTTTATCATACCGCTTGAACATTCTGCAATTCTCGGTGTAGGATTACCAAATCTTTCGTCCTTAGTAGTTCCCTTAAAGGAAAAGCTTCCAAGAATATTTATATCGTAAAGTTCTGAAAACTCCTTGCCAAAGCCAAAGGTTCCGCTTGCAGGAATAATAGGATTTGACAGTTCAATTCCGCTTAAATTCACTCTTGTGTCTACCATATTATCTCCTCCTTAACAAGAACAGGGCCGTCCTTACAAATTCTCTTATTTCCGTACTTGGTTTTACAGCTGCAACCCATACAGGCACCAAAGCCGCAACCCATTCTCTCTTCAAAACTGAATTGTCCCGACGTATCAGTTGCACTGTAAACAGCCTTTAGCATAGGTTCAGGACCACAGGTATAAAAATATGAGTAACCACTATTAATTGCGTCTGTTACAAAGCCCTTTATGCCCTCACTTCCGTCTGCTGTTGTAACTGCGACCTTTGCACCTATTTTTTCAAATTCATCTTTATAAAAAACCTCATCTTTTGTATTAAATCCAAGAATTACACTCACTTCTTTTCCCTGTTCAATAAGCTTTCTTGCAAGATAGTACATAGGCGGAACTCCTGCACCGCCGCCAATTAACAAGGGCTTGTCCCCCGAAACACTCAAATCGTAACCATTTCCGAGACCTGTTAATATATCAAGCTCTTCACCGCCTGACATTTCTGCCATTTTTTCCGTTCCTGCACCCACAACCTTATAAATCATTGTAAAGGAATTTTCATTGACGTCACACACAGAAATCGGACGTCTCAGATAATAACCATCTAACTTAACATTTACAAACTGTCCTGCCGCACGAAATTCGCTGACATCGCCCGACAAAATCATTTCATATGTCCTGTCGGCAAGCTTTTTATTTGAAATAACCTTATAAATACTCTGTTTAGGCATTTTTACTCCTCTTTCCTATATACTATCTCTCCGTTTGCAACCGTCATCCGACACTCTGCGAATACCCTCATGCCATCAAACGGTGTTGCACGTCCCTTTGATAAAAACTCATCGGAATTTATTTTATACTCTTTATCCAATGCAAAAACTGTAAAATCAGCCTTTTTATTTTCAAAAATACCATTCTCAATTCCAAATCTTTTACATGGATTTATACTCATAAGCTCAACAAGTCTTTCAAGTGTTATAATGCCTGTTTTAACAAAGCTTGTGTACATAACTGAAAATGCAGTCTCAATACCCACAACACCCATTAAGCTTTTTTCAAGTCCCTTTGATTTTTCCTCAGCACTGTGCGGAGCATGGTCTGTTGCAATCATATCAATTGTACCATCTAAAACACCTTCAACCAAAGCGTCTTTGTCCTCTTTTGAACGAAGCGGTGGATTCATTTTAAAACGTCCATCCTCCTGTAAATCCTCGTCACACAGAACAAGATAATGCGGACCTGTTTCACAGGTTATGTCTACTCCGTCCTTTTTTGCCTGACGTATCAGTTCAACACTCTCTTTTGCGGATATATGGCATACATGATACGCACAGCCTGTCTTTTTTGCAAGTTCTATATCTCTTTTTATCGGAAGATATTCGCTCTCGGAGCAAATGCCTCTGTGATTATGTTCTTTTGCATACTCTCCGTCATGAATATATCCGCCGTTTAAGAGTGAGTTTTCTTCACAATGTGCACTTATAATCTTTCCAAGCCTTTTTGCAGTTTTCATCGCCTGTTCCATAAGCTCTTCGCTCTGCACGCCTCTTCCGTCATCTGAATAGCCAATAACATTTTGAGCAATTTCCTCCATATCAGAAAGAGTCTCACCCTTTTCACCCATCGTTATAGCACCAAACGGATATACATTTATAAGTGCATCCTTTTCTATAATATCAAGCTGTTTTAAAAGGTTTTCCACACTGTCGGGAACAGGATTTAAATTCGGCATTGTACAAACATGAGTATAACCGCCATGTGCCGCCGCAAGAGTTCCTGTTGCAACAGTTTCCTTATACGAAAATCCCGGTTCTCTCAGATGAACATGAACATCAGCGAGTCCGGGAATTATAACACATCCGGAAAAATCATAGCAAACATCTCCGGATTTCATATCAAATTTAATTATACCGTCACAAACACCTATATCCTTTTTTATAAAAGAATTATTCTCATACACAAGTGCGTTTTTTAAAAGTATATTCATGACGGTCTCCTTACACATTTTATCTGTCGGGCATAATTATTTACTTTAGTTTATCATATTTTTGTCAAAAAGTCAATATATAACCTTTTTATTTTAATAAAGTAAAACAAAAATAAATTAAGTGTTATTTTTTTTCATAATATGGGTAATATATAAGCAAACCGA
>JAFQNU010000127.1 GCA_017420825.1 Clostridia bacterium | reverse complement strand
CTCCTATGTAGTTCATTAAATCAATGTCAAAGCCTGTCAGTTTGCCGTCTTCATAGTATTCAAAAGGCGGAAATTCTGCATTAATACCTACCTTTATCGTACCTTCAGAGGTTGCTTCACTTACCTCATCAGCAAATACCGACGGAATAAATGTAGCTAACATTGTAATTGATAAAATAACCGATAATAATTTTTTCATAAGTAATTCCTCCTTAACGTGTGGTAAATGTTGTTATAATACAAATTATAATAACAGCTATGGTTATTATCCTGCCCGCCTTCTGTCCGAAACGGTACCAGTCACTCGGCTCCCCGCCGTCTACATCAAGTCCATGTTCAAGCAGCCAGAATAAATCGGGGCATTTAATATCCAGTAACAAAATTACGACTGATATTAGTATTATAATCAGCATAGCAGGATTTCCTCGAATATCATGCTCGTTTGAAACTGCCCAGTTATATAATTTTGTATATCCCGGAAATAAGTTCTTCTCATTAAGCGGCTGACCGTCAACATAAATCACAATCTCGTCTGCCATATTAAAGTCATCGTCCATCAAAATATACTCTTCTCCCATACGATGTGCATTACCTTCAAATATCAGCTCATTATTTTCCAGAACCTTAACCTTCTGTGCCATGTTCTCCAAGTCGTAAATAATGTTGTAATGCTTTGTTTCATCATTGACTGAAAACAGAATATCCGTCCCGTCATCAGTCTGCTCAATGCTCATCTTATAATCGGCAAGCATATCCGAACCAATATAACTGCCATTATCCTGCTTATAAAGAAATGCGTCTCTATGCCATAAACCCTGCTGAAATAATGCATGAAGATAAACTGCAAACAGAACAACCGCCAAAGCAATTCCAATAAATGAACATTGCTTTTTGTATCTACTTAATATTGCTGTCATGCTGACACCTCTCTTTTATTCTAATTTCTCACCGCATTTAGGACAATGTTCGGGGATACTGCCACGCACATTCATCAGAGACTCACCGCAGTGAGGACAATTATAAAATATATATGCCTGAATTAAAGCCGCAAAAAAGATAATAGCACCAACTGCCATAAATCCGCCGATTACTTTCTCATTTTCCAAGGCAATCCCTGACAGCATTATTATAATTCCGACAGCAAAGCCTATCCACATCAGCTTTCTGCTTTTTCTGAAATTCATTTAATCAGCTCCTTTTCCTTTTAATTTTAACCGCAAAACCAATTCCAAATCCTACCGCAAACAAAACACCCGCAGATATTACAATGAAAAATATACTTTTCGCAATTGGAGTCTCAAGCAAAGGTAACTTGTATCCTTCATCTGTAAACAATGCAGTAATTTTTGCTCTGTCGGTATATTTCATTGTATATTTGCCATTTGGCATATTACTATGATGCATTCCATACTTATCAACCTTGCAATCATCTGTTATGAATGCATAGCCATCAAATCCGTTTACCATAATATACATTCCATCCGGAAATGTAAAAAATCCGTCTTTTATCTCCTTTTCCAGGCTGACATCTTTTATATCTGTTAATGTAATATTTTCAATTGCTTTATAAAACTCATCTACATCAATTTCATGAAATTCTCCGTTACAGTTAATCTCTACACTTTGAGCTTCTTCTTTTTTTACTCCTATTAAATCCGCAAGAAGAATATCCCCTCCCTGAATCGGTAAATTCTCGTTCTGTCTGTCTATTCTTTCCTGCTCTGCCTCTTCATATCTTCCCTCATTAAGATACTTCTCAAATCGTTTCCACATATCACCCTCGACGTTTTTCAGTTTCAGCACAGACGTGTCATAGCTTGTAACCTCAAATATGTCGGTTGGGTTGTTTTCATCAAAATATGTAAAAAGATACACATTACCGAATTTTACATCAAAATCGCCCACAGTGTTTGGATTGTAATACACAATTACCTGTTCTCGTCCAATTCTTACATCACCTTTAATTACCTTAACAGGCTTCACCTCCACATAAGGTTTATCACCGCTCGGCGTATAGGTTTTGATTACCTCTGCAAAGAAAAGCTGTGCATTATCATCATGCAATAAGTCCTCGGGTATGCTACCTGCAAAAGCCAATGTTCCCGACAACAACACCATTATAACAAACATAAACAATACAGTTGTTTTTTTCATATTCACAATCCTCCCAAAACATATTATATATCATTATCAGTATAACACATTTCCTACATACCTGCAATATTTTTACTCAAATTTGTCATAATGTGCACATTTTTTATTAACTTATACCACAACAAAAAGAGGGTAAACCATTTTACTTGGTTTCCCTCTTAAATATCATTTTGAACTCATTTTTCAATACTGTTATTCAATAGGTTCAAAATCCTCAACACCATGCTTACAAAGCGGGCAAATAAAGTCTGCAGGAAGTTCTTCTCCTTCATATACATATGAGCATATCTTGCAAACATACCCCTTTTTACCCTTTGTTTCGGGCTTTGGTTTTACATTCTCATGATAATAAGAATATGTCATTGTTTCATCATCATTCATCACACAAGCACTATCAAGTGAGCATATAAACATTCCATGTGTGCCTAAATCCACATAATTCTCAACCTTTAAAGAAATGAATGAATTAATGTAATCATCCAATACTGCCAATCCGTTTTCACTTCTGTTGTATTTTATATCCTCAAATTTATTCTTTGTTCTTCCGCTTTTAAATCCAAACCTTTCAAACACCTCAAACGGAGCTTTAGTGTTCAGACAATTAACATTCATTCTACCGCTTTTTAAGATAACATGATGTGAATAATTAACCTTATTTATTGTTACTGCCACTCTGTTAGGTGAATCTGTTACCTGTGTTACAGTATTTACAATAAGACCATTATCCTTTTCTCCGTCATTAGATGTAACCACATACAGTCCGTAGCCGATATTAAACAATGCCGTTGCATCATATGCGTCTGCTTTATAATATCCCACGCAAATCTCCTTTGCCATTTCATCAAGCTGTTTCATACTCTCATCATTAAGAGCCGCTGTAATTTTTACTATTGTATCTGTGTAGGTAATATTTTTCGATTTTTCAAGCATTCCCGCCATAACCTTTGCCGCTGTCGGTGCCCAGGCTCCGTTTTCAATCATTGCAACAGTTCTGTTTGAGAAATTACGTTCTGTAAGTCCATGTATAAACTGATGCATAAACGGAAATATATCCGCATTATAAGTTGTTGTCGCAAGCACAAGCTTACTATACTTAAATGCGTCAGCAATAGCTTTTGACATATCACATCTTGTCAAATCATGAACAACAATTTCAGGGCAACCGTTTTCCTTCAACTTTTGTTCCAGTACCTGTACTGCTTTTTTTGTGTTTCCATATACCGAAGTATATGCAATCACAATTCCGTCCTTCTCAGGCTGATATCCTGACCATTTTTTATACAATTCTATATAATACGGAAGATTTTCATTCAATACAGGTCCGTGGAGAGGACATATTGTTTTGATATCAAGCTGTGTTGCCTGCTCTAACAGCTTTTGAACCTGCATACCATATTTCCCGACTATACCTATATAGTATCTCCTTGCCTCATCCTCCCAAGGCTCATCTTCTCCAATCACTCCGAATTTTCCGAAACCATCTGCTGAAAATAACACTTTATCCGCACTATCATATGTCACCATAACCTCAGGCCAATGAACCATCGGGGCCATAATAAAGGTTAATATATGTTTTCCAAGCTTTAGTTCTCCTCCATTTTCAACAACTATTCGTTTTTCTGAATAATCATTCCCAAAAAAGCTTTTCATCATGCCGAATGATTTCATATTTGACACAATTACAGCATCAGGATATGTCTGCATAAAAGAGCTTATATTTGAGGAGTGGTCAGGCTCCATATGCTGTACTATAAGAAAATCAGGCTTTCTGTCTCCCAAGACTGCGTTTAAATTATCAAGCCATTCATGAGTAAACCCTGCGTCAACCGTATCCATAACCGCAATTTTTT
>JAFQNU010000002.1 GCA_017420825.1 Clostridia bacterium | reverse complement strand
CCGCAAGAGCACCTGCACCGATATATCTGATATATGAACCCCAGATAGCACTCGCACCACCCTCGGCAAACATCTCACCAATTGGAGCTGTGCCGGGATAGATCACAATCTCTTCACCAAAGAGAACAATAAGAGGAATGATAACAAGCCAACTGAGTACACCGCCGGCAAACATATAAGAAGAAATTCTCGCACCACAGATATAACCAACGCTCATAACAGCAGGATAAATCTGAGTACCAATCTGTCCTGCAAAGCCCTTTACAGAAAGGTTAACCTCACTTGCAACAAGCTTGAGACCGTCAATAATAAACTTAAAAAGAGCCGCAAAGCCCATACCTGCAAATACGGTTGAAGCATTGGCTCCGCCTTTTTCACCTGCTAAAAGAACCTCTGCACATGCAGTTCCCTCGGGATAGGGAAGAACTCCGTGTTCCCTTACAATAAGAGCATTTCTCAAAGGAACCATAAAGAATACACCAAGCAGACCGCCGATGAGTGCAATCAATGTAATTTCAATAATACCGGGTTTTTCTGTAACACCTTCTGCTGCCCATAGGAACAGAGCAGGAAGAGTAAATATTGCACCTGCGGCAAGAGATTCGCCTGCTGAACCGATAGTCTGAACAATGTTACTTTCAAGTATAGAGTTTTTACGCATAGCAACACGGATAACGCCCATTGCAATTACTGCCGCAGGGATTGATGCGGAAACGGTCATTCCTACTCTCAAACCAAGATATGCGTTTGCAGCGCCGAATATAACTGCAAGAAGTATGCCTACAACTATTGATGTTACCGTAATTTCGGGAGTTACTTTTTCTGCCGGAATATACGGTTTAAAATTTTGTTTATTTTCCATTTTTTTCTCCTTTCGCCCTTTTGGTCGATTTTTCTTTTGACATTCTTTTATTATAAACTATTTTGTTACATAAATCAAGTTGAATATTTAACATTCTACACAAAAACTGTAAAAATATGAACTTTTTTATTTACTGATTATTTTTTCCATGTATTTCGTGAAAAGAGTACAAGAATCGGGAAAATCTCCAGTCGGCCAATTATCATTGCAAGCGTTAATACTACTTTTGATAATGGCGAAAAAAACGAGAAGTTACACGTAGGGCCTACCCTAGACAAGCCCGGACCAATATTACTGAGAGTTGCTGTTACTGCTGTAAAATTTGTTGTAAAATCGTAATTGTCAAGACTTATTATCAATAGTACGGCAACGAAGATAAACATATATGCCACAAAATAGACGTTTATCCCTCTTAGAGTTTCATGTTCAAGTACACGGGAGTTAAATCTTACTTTTATTTCGCTCTTTGGGTGGGTAAGTATTTTTATTTCCTTGACTATACTCTTGAATAAAATCATAATTCTTGAAACTTTCATTCCACCACCTGTACTTCCTGCACAGGCACCGCAGAACATAAGAAGAACAATAATGGTTTTTGAAAATTGAGGCCAAAGGTCAAAATCAGTAGTTCCGTAGCCTGTTGTTGTTATAATACTTCCAACCTGAAAGGCGGTGTGTTTTAAGGCGTCGGGGGCAGAAGGGAACATTTCGCGTACGTTAAAGAAAATCAGTGAAATTGAAGCTAAAATAATTCCGAAATATACCCATACCTCTTCCAATTTAAAGGCAGATTTAACCTTTTTCATTAATATAAGATAATAGAAAGTGAAGTCAATGCCAAAGAGTATCATAAATATTGTAATAACAACCTGTATATATGATGAATAATCGGCAAGACCAGAATTTTTTATGGCAAAACCACCTGTTCCGGCAGTTCCGAAGGCAAGCGTTGAGGCTTCAAATATGTCAAGTCCGCCGAGTAAAAGAAGAAGCATTTCAATGAGCGTCATTAACAGATAAATCCCGTATAGAATTTTGGCGGTGGTTCTTACTCTGGGAACAAGCTTGCTGACTGAATGTCCCGGACTTTCTGCCTTTATCATGTGGAAGTTATTACCCCCTGATAACGGAAGAATTGCAACTAAAAACACAATAACACCCATTCCGCCTATCCAGTGTGTAAAGCTTCTCCAGAACAGGATTGATTTGGGTAGTATTTCAACATCAGTAAGAATGGATGCTCCTGTTGTTGTAAAGCCTGATGCAGTTTCAAAAAGTGCGTCAATAAAATTCGGAATACTTCCTGAAAGCACAAAGGGCAGAGCACCGAATATACTAAGAACTATCCAGCTCAGAGCCACAATAACAAACCCCTCCTTAGCAAACATGGAGCGGTTTTTCTTGCCTGTTTTTGTGAGCGGAATACCTATTAAAAGACAGATTAGTATACACAGCACAAAAACCCATTTAACAGGTTCATTATAGCATATAGCACATATAAGTGGGAGAAGCATACATACAGCTTCAATATTTATAACCCATCCCAGAACGTGGGCAATTATTCGTAAGTTCATGACACGTCACTCCTATTCCAATATATCGGAAATATCCTTTAAGCCCTTATGAGTTGTTACTATTATAACAGTGTCACCGCACACAATAGTATCCTTACCTCTTGGAGTTATAATTGAACCGTTACGGTTTATGCTTGCAATTATAATATCTTTCTTTAAAGACAGGCTCTCAATCGTTTTATTGACAATGGGTGAGTTTTCATTTATGCGAAATTCAAGTGCTTCTGCTTTTCCGTCAAAAATGTAGTGCATTGTTTCTATATTGTTTTCCAGTGAGTTATTTTTTGCACGCACAAAACGAATAACCTGCTCTGCTGTTAAGTTCTTGGGATAAATTATGGTATCAAGTCCAAGGCTGTTTATAACCTCATCATAATTAATTTTATTTATCTTGGTTACAATTTTTGCATTTGAAACGGTTTTAGCATATAGAGACAGGAGGATATTTTCTTCATCTATATTTGTAAGGGCGACAAATGCCTCACATTTTTCAATACCTTCCTCGGATAAAGTTCTGTTCTCTGTTCCGTCGGCATTTATAATAGATACCTCAGGTAAGAGTGAACAGAGAAGTTCGCTGCGTTGAGGGTTATTTTCAATAATTTTAACCTGAATACCCGATTTTGAGAGCATTTTTGCAAGATATACAGCCGTTGTTCCGCCGCCAACGATAATAGTGTTTTTAATCTTGTTTGTTTTTAATCCTATACGTTTTATAAATGCTATTGCCTTTTTGAAGGTGGCAACAATGCTTACAAAATCTCCTTCATGTAGCATAAAATTACCATCGGGAATATATGCTTTATCTTCTCTTTCAACACCACATACCAAAATATCGCAGTCAAGACGTGAGGAAAGGTCAGCAATTCTTAAATCACATAAAGGTGAGTTTTCTTTTATTGCGAACTTAAAAATTTCAACACGTTCCTTTGCAAAGGTATCAATCTTAATTGCTGACGGAAAGCTAAGTGTTCTTGCAATTTCCGTTGCAGCAGACAGCTCAGGGTTAATAATCATAGCAAGTCCCAAATCATCTTTAAAAAGCTGCAGTTCTTTTGCGTATTCGGGATTTCTTACTCTTGCAATAGTGTCACATTTAGATATTTTTCTTGCTATAAAGCAGGTTAATAAATTTAATTCGTCCGAGCCTGTAACAGCTATTAAGATATCCGCATCCTTTATGCCTGCTTCAGTTAATGTGTCAAGGCTTGCACTGTTGCCTGCAGCACCAATTACATCATATGAATGAACAACATCCTGAAGGGCGGATGCTCTTGTATCAATTACAGTAATGTTATGATTTTCTTCAAGGCTAAGAAGCTCAACCAGCCTTAAACCGATTTTACCGAGTCCTGCAACTATAATATTCATAATATCAATCTCCATTAGTTTCTGAAATTAGTATGCAACAATTATAGCAAAATAAACTAAATATGTCAATAAAAAGCCGTATAAACAGATGCAGATAGGGTAATAACTATAATGTACACCCATAAAAATGAGGAAAAAGACAAAAAAGCAAAAAAAATTAAAAAAAAGTCTTGACAAATGCATGATGCAGTGTTATAATATCACTTGTCGTTATGCGAGGGTGGCGGAATCGGCAGACGCGCACGTTTGAGGGGCGTGTGGTTTTTACCTTGCGAGTTCAAGTCTCGTCCCTCGCACCACCAATTAAATATTGCGGAATAGTGTAAAGGTAGCACTAATGACTCTGACTCATTCTGTGAGGGTTCGAATCCTTCTTCCGCAGCCAGAAAAAAAGACTTGTATTCAGAGTGTTCTTAAGGATAGAAAAAAGTGTGTTTCAATAAGTGATTTTCACTGATGAGACACGCTTTTTTCTATAGATTATGCTTGTTTTTCTTGTATCTTAGCGGTGTTATTCCGTAGGTCTTTTTAAAAAGAGCAATAAAACTTGAATAATCAGGAAATCCGCTTTGAGAAGAAGCTTCAGCAACTGTACAACCATTTGACAATAGCTTTAATGCATTTGCCAGTCGTTTCTTTTTTATATATTCATACGGAGAAATGTTCAAAGTTCTCTTAAAATGACGCTCTAATGTATTGACACTTACATGAGCTCCTTTTGCTATTTCGTGCACAGATATATCCCTTCTAAAATAACTGTTGATATAATTAATGACATAATATGTGTCTGTCGGGTAATTTACAGCATTG
>JAFQNU010000126.1 GCA_017420825.1 Clostridia bacterium | reverse complement strand
TTCTGACCGTTCAATATTTTTGTAAACTCACGTTTTTTCTTTTCTTTGAGCATTGAAAAAAGCTTGTGTTCTGATAATTGGGGCGGAATATGAAAATCAAGCTCATCATATTTGGAATTATCCTCTCCGCTTTCGACAATCATAACGTTGTAAACCTTAAAGCCCTCGCATGATAAATCTTCTTTTTTTATTGTAAAACCATTCTCGTATAGGAATTTTCTAAGCTCATATTGTGCATTCATGGGTTGAAGAATGAGCGTTGATGCTCTTGCGACGTGGATATTTTCAGAGAGTATATTGCATATAAGCTTTCCGCCCATGCCTGCGATAACAATATCAGACACTTCGTTCACCCTAAGCGGATTAAGACCGTCTCCAAGACGTGTTTCTATTATGTCGGACAGCTGATAGTGTTCTATATTCTGTGCGGCTATTTCAAGAGGCCCTTTGTTTTTATCGCAAGCAATAGCTTTTTTTATTTTGCCGTCCTGAGCAAGACGTATAGGAATATATGCGTGGTCGGTTCCTATATCGGCAATGGTATCGGTGGTTATTAAATTGATAATACTTTCAAGTCTGGGTGTAATCATTTTATGCTCCTTTTTACACACTTATCCACACCTGTGAATTTGTAAATATTTGCAAAAATTATCTTAAAATGGCATAAAATCAAGGTCTTTTAAGCAGTTATTCCACTTTTCCACATATCGTGTGTGGAAAAGTAGTTGTAAATTCGGGTTATTCATCAAAATTATATGTAAACTTACATAAAAATTAAAAAATGACGTAAAATCGACATTCTTTTTACCGCTTAAAAGATGAATAAATACGTGGATAAAGTGAATAACTTCTGATTTTTCACGATAATACAAGCTATTGGGATGTGGATAACTTTTTGCATCGGTGTGAATATTCAACAGTGTGGTTTACATAACATCATGTTAATATTATAATTATTCCTGATTTTTTAAATATTTTTATTATTTGGCAAAAGACACAAAAAAATCTTGTCAAATGTAATGTTTTAATCTAAAAATGACGGGATGTTGCTTTTGCAACATCCCTGTTATTATGTTATTTAATGATGTCTGTGCCCATATATTGTCTTAACACTTCAGGTACTGTAACAGTTCCGTCTGCATTCTGATAGTTTTCTAAAATTGCGGCAACCGTTCTTCCGACAGCGAGTCCTGAACCGTTTAAGGTGTGTACAAACTGTGGTTTGTCTTTTGGGTTGTTTCTGAATCTGATATTTGCACGTCTTGCCTGGTAGTCAACAAAATTTGAACAGGACGAAATTTCTACATATCTGTTGTAGCTTGGCATCCATACTTCGATGTCATATGTCTTTGCTGATGAGAAACCTAAATCGCCTGTTGAAAGACATACAACTCTATATGGTATTTCAAGTAACTGTAAAAGCTTTTCTGCATCGTTTGTAAGCTTTTCCAATTCCTCAAAGCTGTTTTCGGGGTTGGCAAACTTAACAAGCTCAACCTTGTTGAACTGATGCTGACGGATAAGACCTCTTGTGTCACGGCCTGCAGAGCCTGCCTCTGCTCTGAAACAAGCAGAATATGCACAGTATTTAATAGGAAGAGATGCACCGTCAATTATTTCATCTCTTAAAAGATTTGTTACAGGAACCTCGGCGGTCGGAATTAAGAAGTAGCCGTTGTTTGCTACCTTAAATGCGTCCTCTTCAAATTTAGGTAACTGACCTGTTCCTGTCATTGAAGCTCTGTTTACCATGTAAGGCGGGAATATTTCGGTGTAGCCTGATTGTTCTGTGTGAGTGTTTAAGAAAAACTGAATAACTGAACGTTCAAGTCTTGCTCCAAGACCTTTGTAAACAGTGAAACGTGAGCCGGCAATCTTAGCACCTCTGTCAAAGTCAAGAATATCGAGGTCAATACCTAAATCCCAGTGAGGCTTTGGCTCAAAATCAAATTCCCTTGGTGTTGAGTATTTTCTTAACTCTACATTCTCGCTGTCATCTGCACCAACAGGAACTGAACTGTCAGGAATGTTTGGTATTTTTAGCATGAAGTTTCTTAACTCATCGTCAATTTCTGAAATTTTTGCGTCGTCCTCTTTAATCTCGTCAGATATTTTACGCATTTGTGCAAAAATTTCGTCTGTGTTCTTTCCCTCTTTTTTCATTGCCGGGATTTGTTTTGTCATTTCATTTTGTTTTGCTTTTCTCTGTTCAACATCTGCTAAAAGCTCACGACGTTTTTTGTCAAGCTCAATTGCTGGAGTAATATCCAAATCGTTGTTTCTGTTTTTTAAAGCCTCTCTTATTTTGTCCGGCTCGGTTCTTAAAATTTTAATATCTAACATAGTTATTCTATCCCTTCTGTATTAATTAGTTTTGTAATTGTTCCTTTAAGTAGTTATAAAAAATAGTTTGCTCCTCGTTAAGGATTGCAGTGTCAATCATAAGAAAGTCTGTGTGTGCTGTCTCAAAATTTTGGGTGTTGATATTTGCAAAAACCTTCAACATAAGATTGACATTAAATATTTGTGCATTTAATAACTCTGCCTGTTCCTCAAGCTGTGCGTTTGAGTTAGTAAGTGCGATTGTTTTTTCTGTCAGCATAAGATTTTCTGTGCTTAGCTGCGCCGCCTTTTCTGTTATTGAAATTCCGTCTGCGTCCGTTCCGATATATTCCTCGTGCGTTTTGTTGAGGTTAATCTGTGAAAAGAATGAAATCACAATCATCAGAATAGCAACAATAAAAATCAGTGCGGTATATAAATAGAGTGAACGGTTATTATTTTTTTCTGACAAGAATGTCACCGCCTTTCGTAATAATACAAAATGTGTATTTGCAATAGTAATTTGTCTGTCTGTAAAATTTAAAAAATACAATATGGTCAAAATATGCCCAAAAATCGATTTTAAGACGTTTTAATGGTTTAATGTTGTATTATATGCCGAAAACGTTAAAATGGCAATTAGGCATAATTTTAAAGGTCAATATTTAACGAAATATAGTACACATTATTATTTATTTATGAGATTTAGTATTCTTTCTAAATCGTCATTTCCATAGTACTCAATTTCTATTTTACCTTTTTTTGCTCCGTTTTGAATTGTCACCTTTGTGCCGAGGTCGGCAGAAAGTCTTTCTTGTAGTCTTGCAATTTCAATTTCATATATATCAGGTTGTTTTGGAGCCTTTTGTTTTATTCCTTTTTGTAATTGCTTTGCAAGAATTTCGGTTTGTCTTACGTTAAGCTGGTTTTTAATTACCTGATTTATAAGAAATTCTCTAAGCTCAAATGCATCAAGTGAGAGAGCGGCTCTTGCATGACCTTCGGAAATTTCGCCAGATATAAGTCTTTTCTGAAACTCATCTTCAAGGCTTAAAAGTCTCATTGCATTTGCAATGGCACTACGGCTCTTCCCTATCTTAGAGCTTATCTGTTCCTGAGTCATGTCGTATGTATCGCATAATTCCTTGTATCCTAAAGCTTCTTCAATCGGATTTAGGTCCTCTCTTTGCAGGTTTTCAACCAAAGCAATTTCCATAACAGCCTGTTCGGAATATTCCCTTACCACAACAGGTATTGTGTCAAGTCCTGCAAGCTTTGCTGCGCGCCAACGGCGTTCGCCTGCAATAATGGAATATCTGTTATTGGTTATTTCCTTAACAATAATAGGTTGAATTACTCCATGCTCTTTTATTGAATCAGAGAGTGTTTCGAGCTTGTCCGCATCAAAGCTCTTTCGTGGCTGATTTGCATTAGGTTCAACCTGTGTAAGCTTTACTTCTATGATACCATTCAAGTCTTTCTCGGTTAAATCTTCGCTAAAAAGTGTATTCAGACCTTTTCCAAGACCTTTTTTCATTATTATTCCTCCTTTACTTTGAATTTCTGTCAATTAATTCTCTTGAAAGTTTAAAGTACGCATCAGCTCCAACCGATGTTATATCGTATTTTATAATAGGTTCTCCAAAGCTTGGTGCTTCAGATAATCTTACATTTCTCGGAATAACTGTATCGTATGTTTTATCAGGAAAATGAGTTTTAACCTCATCGTAAACCTGTTGAGACAGGTTTGTCCTTTTATCGAACATAGTTGCAATAATTCCCTCAATTTCAAGCTCTTTATTCAATGATTTTTTTATAGTTTTAACAGTTGTAACAAGCTGTGCCAAGCCTTCAAGTGCATAATATTCGCACTGAATGGGTATTAAAACACTGTTACTTGCTGTCATTATATTAATTGTAAGCAGACCGAGAGCCGGAGGTGAGTCAATTATTATGTAGTCATAGTCATTTACAACGTGTGCAAGAGCTTTTTTGACAAAAAACTCACGGTTTTCTTCGTATGCGAGTTCGATTTCGGCCGCAGATAGGCTTTGTGCAGAAGGCAAAATAGATAAATTCTTATATTTAGTTCTTATGATAGCATCATTTATCTTGCTATCATCAACAAGACAGTCATAAATTGATAATTCTATATCGTTTTTATCAATTCCAAGACCGCTTGTGGCATTACCTTGTGCATCGGAGTCGACAAGAAGAATTTTTTTGCCCTTATAAGCCAAGCATGCAGCTAAATTTACAGCAGTTGTTGTTTTACCAACACCGCCCTTTTGATTAATTATAGCTATTATCTTGCCCATAACGTATCCTTTCTTATTATATAGTATATCATATATTATACCATAAAATTTTAAAAAGTAAATGTTTCACGTGAAACATTTTTAAATTTTTGTACAATTTATATATATGAAAATGAATTATTAAAATAATTAGTTCAAAATGTTTCACGTGAAACATGAATAATGGAGAAAATTATGTAAATAATAAGACAAAATAGAAATTTAAGAAAGAATTGATTAAATGAAATTGTTTGATGCTATAAAAAGGCTGTGCGTATTTAGTATTCCGAAATCAAGTAACGAGTTTGTTCTTGAAAAAAGTCAAAGCAATATAGAGTATGATGTACGGGCAGAAAAGGTTGAAAAGCCTGAAAAGGTTTTTAAAACTTATGATGAAAACCTTAAATATATAGAAAAAAGATTTTCTTATCCGCAAAATAACGATTTTGTTATAAGAAAACTAAAGCTTTTTAAAGACACAAAGGCTTTTTTGATATTTTTTGACGGAATGGTCGGAAGTGATATAGTTGACCTTGCAATAATAAAGCCACTCCTTGAAATACCGCAAATATCGGAGCGTGCAGATAAAAATGAAATTCTTGAAAAGGTAATTGCTCATGACCAGGCAACCTACCAGGATAAGTTTGAAAATGTTATAGACGATGTCAATTTTGGTAGCTGTGCATTATTTGTAGATGGAATTGATGCCGCATTTTCTCTTGATGTAAGGAACTGGGGACACAGACCGATAGAAAAGCCTGAAATGGAACAATCACTGTATGGTCCTAAGGAAGCATTCTCTGAAATGCTTAGAAATAATTCAGCATTGGTAAGAAAGATATTAAAAACAGAAAAGCTTATATGTGAGGGTACGGTAGTCGGAAAGGTCAGCAAAACAAGGGGAGTCATTATGTATATCTCCGATATTGCAAACAGTGAGCTTGTTGACGAGGTCAGAAACAGGATAAATGCAATAACAACAGATTATGTATTCGCAATTGAAGAAATATCATTGTTATTGGAAGAAAAAACATATATGATAACAAGTCAGATACTCGGAACGGAGCGTCCTGACAGGGTTGCAAGGGCATTGTCAGAGGGACGTGTGGCATTAATTATAAACGGTAGTCCAAAAGCATTAATATTTCCCACAAATGCATTTGAACTCATGCATTCAGCATCTGATGCATATCTCCGCTATCCGTATGCTAACATGACAAGAGTTTTAAGACTTCTTGCAATGTTTATAACACTTCTTCTGCCGGCATTTTATCTCGCAATAACTCTGTATCATCAGGAAATGATACCAACATATCTCGCATATTCAATAAGTGCGGCAAGAGAAAACGTACCATTTCCAAGTGTTATAGAGCTTTTAATAATGAATTTTTCATTTGAATTAATTCGTGAGGCGGGAATAAGAATGCCAAGCCCAATTGGCTCAACATTGGGTATTGTAGGAGGTTTAATACTCGGTCAAGCGGCTGTAAGTGCGAAAATTGTAAGTCCGCTAATGATTATAATTATAGCAATAACAGGAATAGGTTCGTTTGCTACAAGTGACTATTCACTTGGGTGGAGTTATAGAATGATAAGGTTTATTTTTATTATTCTTGCAGGTTTTTCAGGGTTTTATGGTATTGCGCTCGGAGTATTTTTATATGCTGTATTATTGGGAGCACAAAAGAGCTTTGGTGTCCCTTTTCTGTCTCCTATTGCGTCAGATAAAAAGGGAAATATCGGACATTCATTATTTGTATCACCAATTTGGAAAAATGAAAAACGTCCCGACTTTTTGTCCGATAAAGATATAGATAACCAACCAAAAATAAGCAGAAAATGGAAAATAAATAAAAAGAAATAAAAGGGACACTAAACAATATAAAGGATATGATGAAATTGAAAAGTAAATTTATGATTAATAAAAAGGAGCTTTGTTGTATTCTTGTAAACCTTATGACAGTGAAATTGTTTTTCACATACCCAAGAAATATTGTAATCAATGCAGGAAATGCGGCATGGATACAAACTATTTATGTGTCCCTGTTAGCTGTTGCGGCATATTTTATTACAATAAGGGTATATGAAAAAGCAGGAATGAAAAGCATACTTGATATATCGGAGGAGGTAGGAAAGAAGCCGCTAAAAATAATTGTCGGACTTATTTTAATTATAATATTTACAGCAAATGTAACTGTTACTATGAGGTCGTTTCCTGAATCGGTAAAGAATACGCTTTTACCTCTTACTCCAATGGAGGTAATAACAACTATGCTTGCTGCTGCAATTGCCGTAGCAGCATTTGCAGGAATATTTTCTCTATCAAGAATACATTCGATATATATCCCCTTTGCAGGAATAATACTGGTTATATTATTGATTATGCTGACACCCTATATGAATATAGTAAATATTGCACCTTTATTCGGAAAGGGGACATATAATATATTGCTGTCGGGACTGGAAGGACTTTCAATATTTTCCGATATTTTGGTGCTGTTTGTTTTAATTCCCTTTTGCAAGAGCTTTAATGAGGTGAAAAAAGGGGGAGGATATGCAGTTATAATTAGTGCCGTTGTGTCATGTGTATTGGTTTTTTTCTACAATATGATATATGCTAATCCTGTAGCACAGGAATTTATATTCCCTGTTTACCAGATGACACGCTTAATCAGAATAGGTGAGTTTTTTCAACGTCTTGATGCCTTCTTTGAATTTATATGGTCGATAGCAATGATGCTGTATGCAGGGGTGTATTTATATGTAATCTGCTACATTTTTAAAAGTGTTTTTAATCTGAAATATACCAAGGAATTAATAATTCCATTTGTTATAATAATATCATGCATATCCTTTATTCCGTCGTCTATCGTTGACCTGCTCCGTTCGGGAACAATACTATACCGCATATCAATTCCGTTTTGTATTTTGCTTCCGGTTGGTCTTGCGGTGCTGTACAGAATAAAGGGACATAAAAATGTTTAGGGAGAGAATAACATGAAGAAAAAGGCAGTAAAAATTATTCTGCTGTTATCGCTTTTAATTCAACTGACAGGGTGTTATGATTATAAAGAGCCTGATGAGATTGCATATATAGTTGCGGTTGGTGTGGATAAAGGGGACACACAAAATGCGTATAATTTTACTATCCAGTTTGCACGTCCATCAAAGATAACAGGCGGAGGAGGAGAAGAAGGAGCAAGCGGTGAGGAAACAACAGGAATAGTAAATGTTGATGCACCTTCGCTCTATACAGCAATAAATCTTGCTAATCATGTAGTTAGTAAGAAGTTTACCTTATCGCATACAAAGGTTATTGTTTTGTCTGATGATTTATGTAAGGAAAGCATAACTCCCATGATAGATTCAATCGGAAGAAGCAGTGATATAAGACCGAGTGTTTATATATGTGTTGCAAACGGAAAGGCATATGATTATTTAAAAGCCGTAAAACCGTCAATAGAGATAAATCCTGTTAAGTATTATCAACTCATATTGGAGAGTGATTATACATCATATATTCCTGTAAATGATGCACAGGAAATATATTTTAATTTTAAAAACAATTTAAAGCAAAATGTATTGCCATTAGTTGGTGCGTCAGAGGGGACACAAAAAGAGGAAGGACAAAAACAGGGCGAGTCGGGAGGCGGAGAAGGCGCATCGGGCGGTAGTTCGGGGTCAGGTCAAAGCGGTTCCGGCGGTGATATGAGTACAATGGGACAGGACTCATCAACTCAAGGCGGCGGTCAATCAGGCGGAAGTGAAGCATCGGGCATGGAAAGCTCGCAAAAGGAAAAGAATATTCCTGAAAATGATGAAGGCTTTGAGTATCGTATGAAGGAGTATATCGCAGGAAACCTTGATATAAAAAAGCAAAATGCGGGTGAGACAATAGGCGGTGCTGTTTTTAAAAAGGATAAAATGATTGGTCAAATAACAGGAATTGAGGCTGAGATATACAATATTTTGTGTGGAAAATTCAACGAGGGATATGCAGTTATGTCATCATCAAAAGTGCCTGACGGAGTAATTACAATCAGGCTTGAACAAAAAGAAAGACCACGTACTGATGTGGATATTGAGGATGAAAAAATAATAGTGCGGACAAGAATATACATGGAGGGTGATTTTATATCAACACCACAGGATTCGGTGATAGAGGAGGATATATTGTCCTTTGAAGAGGAATCGGAAAAATATATTAAAGACGCATTAATGAAATTTTTAAAAAAGACACAGGAAGAGTTTAATTCGGATATAATAGGCTATGGAAATTATGCAAAGAGAGTATTTCTTACCGATAAATCATTCTATGAGTTTGGGTGGAACGATAAATACAATACGGCAGAATTTGATATTGATGTAGAATTTAATATAAGAAGGACAGGACTGATATCAAAGAAAACGGAGGGAAAATAGAATGTTAATAAATGCAATAATTGTTGTACTTGCGGCAATATGTATCATAAGGACAGTGAGCTACGGAATATGGACAATAAGAAGTAAGAATATATCGGGCGGCATAGCGGTGCTGGTATTAGCACTGCTTGCCGCCGTATCGGTAATTTTTGTAATATAAATTACAATCATATTAATTAAAAAATTTCCTGTCAAGATTTCGGTATTGAATTGCCTCCGCAAGATGTGGTGCACCAATTTGTTCACTTCCGTCGAGGTCTGCAATAGTTCTTGCAACCTTTAAAATTCTTGAATGTGCTCTTGCACTCAAGCCAAGATTGTCAAAAGCAGAGCGTAGGATTGCATTTTCCTTCTCGCCAAGCGGACAGAATTGCTGCAAAAGTCCTGCATCAAGCTGTGAGTTGGAGTATATTTTAAAGTCCTTATATCGCTCAAGCTGAATTGCTCTTGCTCTGTTTACTCTTTCTTTAATTGTTTTAGAGCTTTCACCCATTTTAACCGAGCTTAAATCATCATAATTAACATTTTCAACCTGAACTTGTATGTCAATACGGTCAAGCAATGGACCTGAAATACGGCTTCTGTATCTGTTAACCTCACTTTCGGTACAGCTACAGTTTCGGGTAGTATCGCCTAAATATCCGCATTTACATGGATTCATTGATGCAACAAGCATGAGGTTACACGGGTATGAAAGAGTGGCATTTACTCTTGATATTGTCACAATACCGTCCTCTAACGGCTGTCGCATTACTTCAAGTACATCCCGTCTGAATTCGGGAAGTTCATCGAGGAATAAGACACCATTGTGTGCAAGTGATAGTTCGCCGGGGTGAGGAATAGTTCCGCCGCCTGAGAGCCCTGCATTGGAAATTGTGTGGTGAGGATTTCTGAAAGGACGGGTAGTGATAAGGGGTGTGCCCTGTGGCAGTTGACCGGCAATGGAGTGAATTTTTGTTACTTCAAGCGCTTCGTCAAATGAAAGGTCAGGAAGAATTGAACTTATTCGCTGCGCAAGCATTGTTTTTCCTGTTCCGGGTGAGCCGATTAAAAGAATGTTGTGGTTTCCTGCTGCCGCAACCTCAATGGCACGCTTTACACTTTCCTGTCCCTTTACGTCACAAAAATCAAGCAGATAGTCAGATGATGCAGAAAGAACATCAGAAATATTTATCTTATATGGCTCAGGTTTTGTAAGACAGGTAAATATTTTCAAAATATCTGTAATACTTTCAACAGGATAGATTTCACATTGGTCAATTACTGCCGCCTCCGCAGCATTCGCTTTGGGAACAAAAATCTTTTTTATGCCATTTTTATAGAGTGAAATTACCATTGGAAGAACTCCGTTTACAGAATTCACAGAACCGTCAAGTGATAACTCACCTATAAAGGCATAATCGTGTGCGTTTTCAATTCGTATTTGTGATGAAGCACATAAAATAGACACCGCTATTGGTAAATCATAAATTGCACCAACCTTTTTACATGATGCAGGTGCAAGATTTATTATTATTCGCTTAGATGGAAATGAGGCTCCCACATTCTTTATTGCAGAACGAACTCTTTCTTTTGATTCCTTGATTGCAGCGTCAGGTAGACCTACAATTTCAAATGCAGGCAGACCATTCGCAATATCGGTTTGTACGTCAACAATATACCCATCAAGACCATTAAGTCCTGCAGATTTTATCTTGGCTAAATTCATTTTTAAATCCTCTTCATTTGTTATATTTAATTATATTATACAATATATTAAGGTACATTTCAATACTAAATGTAAGGTTTTGTAATTGCTTTATGGTAATTTGGAAATTTGGAACATATTTGTGCAGACCAACAACGATAAAGCAGAGCCACTTTCTAATGTTTACAAAATCAACTGATATGTTAAACATATGAATGACAGGCAAACTAATAAGTTTTAAAAGAGAATATACAGGTTTTATTATTTAAAATAGTCACATATTTATATAATCAGAGGTGATTATTTTGATAATAGTAAGGAGCAGAAAAGAGTTGTTGTGGACATTCATATTTGCAATTGCCGGAATTGCTGCGGGGTTAACCCTTCAGCTTTCTCCGCTTGGTCAGGTATTTTCAAACTCTGCTAGCGGAGAGTTGATAGTTGTTGTGGACGCAGGACACCAGGACTTAGCTTATGCTTTAATTTAGAAAAATAAGGTATAATCAGCTTTTATGTGCTTATAAACGCTTTCGGGCGTTTATTTTTTTACCCAAAGAAAGGATGATATTGACTCAAAAAACTTATTTCAGAAGGAAAAGTGATGCTATTAAACTACTCGGAGAAATTTTATTTGGATGTTCAGAATATGTCACAAAAGATGTATTTGAACTGTTAAAATAACAATGATCAAGAAGAGAGGTAACGGCTTTGATGGGGTGGGAAAAATCATTTTGGACTATAATTTTTCAAGAGTGCTCCAAAATGAAAAGTTACACACCATCGGCACCTTAAAAACTCAGTCATAGAGCGGGTTTCAAGAGATGAAAAAAATAAAAGTCAACAAAAAAATCCAGTAGTACGGAGGGATGGGGAAAAATGTTTTTGATGACATTTTTGACAATGAATTTTTCAAACAGTGGAAACAAACAAACCCATCCCGACGTACCTTGCAGGAATAGGGCGAAGTATGAGCCCTTTGGAGGAAGCATAGATGATAGGTTATCTTATTGAGAGCGAAATGTTATAAAGTGAGATAAAAGTTGTTTAGAAGGTTTGGAGAAATATTTTTTGTGTCTACTTTTCTTGACTGGTACAAAGAAATAATCTTTTATTTGCGGATTGTCAAATATAAAATTAAAGTTATATTTGCGTATTATGTGGTTTTTGCGAATATTTATACTTGCGTT
>JAFQNU010000125.1 GCA_017420825.1 Clostridia bacterium | reverse complement strand
TTTGAAATGTATAAAAGCAGGCGATGAGGCAGGAATAGAAAGACCTCAAAGAGAAGAAAAAATTGCAACTAATTATATAAGATAAAAAAATCCTCCCGATACATCATATCGGGAGGATTTTTGGAGCTGGTGGCGTGACTTGAACACGTGACCTTTCGATTACGAATCGAATGCACTACCGACTGTGCTACACCAGCATAACAATGTATAAAGAGAGCACGAGGCTCTCTTTATTACTTTGTCAGAATAGTTTTTGCTATTTCATTAATCATTTTTCCGTCGGCTCTGCCCTTAACCTTTGGCATGACCTCGGACATCACCTTACCCATATCCTTCATTGAAGATGCTCCAATGCTCTCGATTGCTGTTTCTACTATTGTTCGAAGCTCGTCCTCTGAAAGCTGTTCGGGCAAATATTTCATCAACACATCCATCTCTGCCTTTAAATCGGCAATTAAGTCTTCACGACCACTCTTTTCATAATCCGGCAGGGAATCTCTTCTCTGTTTCAGCTGTTTGGCAATTACCTCCAACACACCGTCATCATCAAGAGTTACTTTGTTATCCTTTTCAACCTGCAATACAGCGGCACGCACCATCTGCACTACATTTTTACGGATTGTATCTTTATCCTTCATGGCAGCTTTCAAATCGTCTGCCAATATCTCTTTAAGTGACATTTTTTGTCTCCTTATTTAAACTTTCTTTTACGTGCAGCCTCAGATTTCTTTTTACGCTTTACACTTGGCTTTTCGTAATGCTCACGCTTTCTGATTTCAGACATAACGCCTGACTTAGCACACTGACGCTTAAATCTTCTTAATGCACTATCCAATGATTCATTATCTTTTACACGAATTTCAGACATTTAATTTCCCTCCCTCCGGTTGGTCATTTATCCGGATGTCTGATGAAAATATAGTACAAGCCATAACGGCTAAAATATATTATACATTATTTTGCACTGTTATGTCAAGAATTTTTACAAACTTTTTTAATATTTTTTGATTTTTTTGCACATCAGCCTGCAGGCCAGCCAAATTGACGTCCGCCTGTTAAGTGGAAATGAATATGTCCTACGGTCTGGCCGCCGTCCTTTCCGCAGTTGTTTACAATTCGGTAGCCGTTTTCATCAATTCCAAGCTCTTTTGCAATTTTTGATGCCGCCTCAAAAATTTTTGCAATGTAGCTGCTGTTTTCGGCAGTTATTTCATTTGCTGACTTGATGTGAATTTTAGGCACAATTATAACATGATGAGGTGCCTGTGGCTCAATGTCGTTAAAAGCATAAACATACTCGTCCTCATATACCTTTGTTGAGGGAATATCTCCTTTTATGATTTTACAAAATAAACAATCTTCCATTTTAATCTTCCTTTCGTTTTTTGTTATAATATTTGCAAAAGTCTCTTAACTCGCAATTTATGCAGTCGGGCTTTCTTGCTATACATCTTACTCTGCCATGATTTACAAGCTGATGGCAGAATTTTAGCTGGCGTTCGGGCGGTATGAGCTTTTTTAATTCATACTCAATCTTCTCGGGCTCCTGCTTTGTTGTAAGCCCAAGTCTGTTTGAAAGTCTTATGCAATGTGTGTCTACCACTACTGCAGGTTTCCCGAAAATATCTCCTAAAACAAGATTTGCGGTTTTTCTGCCTGTCCCCGGTAGAGTTAACAGCTCTTCCATGGTATCAGGTACCTCTCCGTTATATTCTTCAATCAATCTGCTACAGCATGCCTTTATGTTTTTAGCTTTGTTTTTATAAAAGCCTGCTGATTTAATATATTCCTCAAGCTCGGATAAATCCGCGTTTGCATATTCTATAACATTTGTATATCTTTTAAACAATTTCTCTGTCACAATGTTTACCCTTGCATCGGTACACTGGGCGGACAGCTGTGTGGCAATAAGCATTTCAAGAGGATTGGAGTAATTAAGCGAGCATTTTACGTTTGGATATATTTTATCTAAGGTTTTTAGAATATACTCTGTTCTTTCACTTTTTTTCAAACTAACTCCTCCTTTTTGACTGTATAAATAAATTATATAACAAAACCAGGGTTTTTTCAAGTTTTTTATAAAAATAACTGTTGATTTTTTTGAGAAAATAGTGTATAATAGTATCATAAGGAGAGGTATGCTCTTTTTTGGGGACATGCCAATTATAAAAACTGATAAAGGGAGCTATTGTCTGTGTTTTTACATATAGGAAGTGACGTAGTGGCACGCTCAGAGGATATTATCGGTGTATTCGATATGGATAATACCACTATTTCTGTGCGTGACCGTGAATTTTTATCTAACGCGCAGCGGTGTGGTGAGGTTGTCAACATTTGTGACGATTTGCCGAAATCATATGTGGTGACAAGCTATGACGGAAAAAGCAGTGTGTATATTTCATCTGTTTCCACTCAGACGATTTACAAGCGCTCATGCTCTAAAAAATTAATTTTTTAATAAACAGGAGAAAAAGAAATGGCTGATAAAATCGAAGTAAAATATGACGAAAACCAAATACAGGTTTTAGAAGGTCTTGATGCGGTAAGAAAGCGTCCGGGCATGTATATTGGTTCAACTTCAATTGCAGGTTTGCATCATCTGGTTTATGAAATTGTTGATAACTCTATTGATGAGGCTCTGGCAGGCTATTGTGATAAGATTATAGTGGATATAAATCCAGACAACTCGGTAACTGTAACTGATAACGGACGTGGTATTCCTGTGGGTATTCACCCTCAGCAGGGTATTCCTACCGTTGAGGTTGTTCTTACAATTCTTCATGCAGGAGGAAAATTTGGCGGCGGCGGATATAAGGTTTCAGGAGGCTTGCACGGAGTTGGTTCATCTGTTGTTAATGCGTTATCCGAAAGACTTGAGGTTGAGGTTTCTGATGGTAAAAATGTTCATTATCAGAGCTATGAAAGAGGAAAACCAACCTGTGCATTAAAGGTTATCGGTAATACAGAAAAAACAGGAACAAAAATTACATTTAAGCCCGATCCTGAAATATTTGAGGTGCTTGAGTTTGATTATGATGTACTTTTAAAGAGACTCCGTGAGCAGTCATTCTTAAACAAGGGTGTAAGAATTATATTCAACGATAAAAGAGTTGAGCCTATGGTTACAAAGGATTTATATGCAGAAGGCGGAATTAAGGAGTTTGTAACCTACTTAAACAGAAACAAAGACCCCATGCATGATGAGATTATATACATGGAAACAGAGAAAAAGGGGATGTCTGTTGAAATTGCAATGCAGTACACCGACTCGTACAGTGAGGTTATAATGAGCTTTGCAAACGATATAAATACTGTTGACGGCGGTATGCATGAAACAGGCTTTAAATCAGGCTTGACAAGAGTTATAAATGACTATGCAAGAAAGAAAAACCTGTTAAAGGAAAAGGAACAAAACCTTTCAGGAGAGGACACAAGAGAAGGTCTTACAGCAATTATCAGTGTTAAGCTTGAGGAGGCACAGTTTGAAGGTCAGACAAAAACA
>JAFQNU010000124.1 GCA_017420825.1 Clostridia bacterium | reverse complement strand
TCCTGTTTCGTTAGGCTGTTCATTAAAATCGTAATCCTTACCTGGAAGTATTGCATTTAATACTATTCCGGCAATTGATGCAACCGCAAGAGCTGATAATGAAATTGTTATCGAACCGATTGTGAAGGTTGCAGCTGAACCAAGTCCAAGTGCAGATACCAATATAATAGCTGCTATAATCAGGTTACGGCTCTTTGTGAAATCAACCTTACTCTCAACAACATTTCTAACTCCTACTGCAGAAATCATACCATAGAGCACAAATGAAATTCCACCGATAACTGCTGTCGGAATAAGATTTACAATAGCTGCAAACTTAGGTGAGAATGATAATATAACTGCAAGAACTGCGGCAATCCTTATAACCTTCGGATCATATACCTTTGAAAGAGCAAGAACTCCTGTATTTTCACCATATGTTGTGTTTGCAGGGCCTCCAAAAAGTGCTGATAGAGCGGTTGCAAGTCCGTCACCTGTTAATGTTCTGTGCAAGCCGGGTTCTGCAATGTAGTTTATACCAACTGTTGATGAAATGGCTGAAATATCACCTATATGCTCCATCATTGTTGCAAGCGCAATAGGAACAATAGCAACAATTGAACTTATCACTAAGGATGAATTTGTCCAGTCAACACCGCCAAATACTGTTCCATTCCATTTTACCGGGAAACCTATCCATGCTGCATTTTTAAGCTGATCTAATGCGGCTTGTGAGAATAATATCATGTTTTCCTTACCGAACATAGCTATATACTCAGCATCACCCACTGTAATTGTCTCACCGCATACAAGTGCAAGTAATACTGCAACCGCACACGAACCAAGTACACCAATCAGGATAGGAATGATTTTTGCCATTCCTTTACCCCATATGTTAAATATTACTATTAATGCCAATGCTACAATTGCTATCAACCAGTTTGATGTACAATTTGAAACTGCACTTCCCGACAATCCAAGACCGATTGAAATTATTATAGGTCCTGTAACAACCGGCGGGAAAAATCTCATAACCTTTTTAATTCCAATTGCCTTTATTAAGGCTGCTACTATCAAATAAACAATACCAGCACAGGCAACACCCAAGCTTGCATAAGGCAAAAGCTGCGCATTTGTCATAGCTCCGTTTCCTGCAAGTGGTGCAACAGCTGCATAGCCTCCCAAAAATGCGAAGGACGAACCCAAAAACGCCGGAACCTTACCCTTTGAAATCAAGTGGAATAATAATGTTCCCAATCCTGCCATTAATAGAGTAGTTGCAATATCAAGTCCTGTCAAAAGCGGTACAAGCACCGTTGCTCCAAACATTGCGAACATATGCTGGAAGCCGAGAACCAACATTTTTCCGCCTCCAAGTATTTTTGCATCATAAACTGCATCTTGTTGTGTCAATTTAGCCATTTTTCTTCTCTCCTTTGTTATATTTGCTTATATTTAAGCATATTTTAATCTATTATATCACATTATGAACAAATTGTAAAGAGAAAAATGTATTATTATAGTGAAACTTCGCCATCTGAAAGTCTTTTTGTCAACCAGTTTGTTACAACAACCATTATTACTCCGACAACCGACTTAAATAATCCTATTGCAGTTGATAAGCTGTATTGGAAGCCTGAAATACCAAGTCTGTAAACATAGGTATCAAGCACATCTGCAACATCATAGGTTGCAGGTGAATATAAGTTGAATATCTGGTCAAAGCCTGCATTTAATATTCCGCCAACTCTTAAAATCAGCATAATTGCAACTGTTGACATCAGATACGGAAAATTGATATAGATTATCTTTTGAAATCTTGTACAGCCGTCAATTGTTGCCGCTTCTCCAACCTCCTGGTCAAGACCTGCAAGCGATGCTAAGTATATAACCGAGCTCCAGCCTATTTCCTTCCATATTGATGAAATTATAAGAATTGGCACAAACATACTCTTTTCTGCCAAAAAGTATATCGGCTCTATACCAAACATAACAAGTACATTGTTTACAAGACCTGTACTTGGTGACAGAATTGTTGTCATCATACCTGCAATTGTTATCCATGATAAGAAATGCGGAAGATATGAAATTGTCTGTGTTACCTTTTTATATGCTCCTGTTCTTAATTCGTTAAAGATTATTGCCAAGATTATCGGCATAGGAAATCCGAACAAGAGCTGTAATAAGCTGATTTTTATTGTGTTTCCCATAATAGGGGCAAAATCCTTGCCTGAGAAAAAGGTTTGAAAGTGCTTAAAGCCTACCCACGGGCTGTCCCATAAACCGCCTATTATGTTGTAGTCCTGAAATGCCATTAATACTCCGAGCATTGGCTTGTATGCAAACAGTACAAGCCATATAAAACCCGGTAATGCAAGTAAATATAAATATTTGTTCTGATAACAGGAGGTTGTGAATTTCTCCCATCTTGTTTTCTTTAATTTATGTACACCACTCTGTACTCTCATAAATAATAGCTCCTCTCTTATAATGTAAATTGTAATTTAACCTTTAATGCCTCCGACCGTTAATCCTTTAACGAAATATTTCTGTAAAAACGGATAAACACAAATAATCGGTAATATTACAAACAGATTTGATGTAGCTATTATTGCTTCTGAAGGTGGTGCCTGTGATGCGTCAACTCCTGCTCCGCCCTCTGTTATTGCGGCAACTGTTTCCTGTAATTCTCTCAACATGATTTGCAATACGTATTGCTGTCTGTCATTTATATACAATAAACAGTCGAACCATGCGTTCCAGTTACCAACCAACTGCCACAGTGCAAGTGTTGCAAGTATAGGCAATGACAACGGAAGAACAATTCGAAATAGTATGTACACATCATTTGCTCCGTCTATCTTTGCAGCCTCAACAAGTCCGCCCGGTAGCTGTTTAAAGAAGTTCTTTAAAAGTATTACGTTAAATGCACTCATTGCACCCGGCAACACTAATGCCCAGATTGTGTCCATTAAACCAAGCTCTGAAATGTTTAAATATGTCGGGATAAGTCCGCCTGTAAAGAACATTGTCACCATTATCATTGTTGTTAAAAATCTCCTTGCGGGGAACTCGTCCCTTGATATCGGATACGCAAAGGTTGATAAGAAAAACAACGATACAACAGTTGCAAGCAATGTTCTTACCACTGTATTTTTAAAACACAACCACAAATATCCCGATGTTACAACTGTTTTCCATGCTCCCCAGTCAACAACTGTCGGGAACCATTTAAATTCCAGTGTCATTTCAGATTTCGGTGTAACACTTGTTACAAATAAATTCCAGAATGGAATTACTATTGTTAAACACAAAATTGCCACAATTGTATAACAGAAGATATCCAATGCGATATCACTGCCAAGCTTTTTGATTTTCATTTTTTTCCCTTTCAACTATTTCTTAATTACTCTGTCGTAGTATTCCTGTGCCTCCTGCTGAAGTACAGCACCGCCTGCATTCATATATTCCTCAACAAATTTATCCCACTCATCAAGGCTCCTTGTTCCATTTATAAATGATGAATAATTATTAATCTTCATCTGCTGAAGTGCCTGTGCATACTGCAATGTTGACGGCATATTAGCTCTCATTAACAAATCATTGTAGCTGTTCCAGCTTGCATACTTTTCCTGTTCCTTAACATATTCAGGATTCTGATAAAGGTCAGCAATACTCTTATCTGCCCATTCACCGCACTTTAAGAGATTGAAAAATCCTATACCAAGCTCTGCCTTTGCATTAGCATCTGTTGCATACTTTTCTACCTGCTTGATACCTGATGTCTTACCAACTTCCTCATCATAGAAGGTATAACCCTCACCATAAGGACCATAAGCCGCCATTAATGCAACCTCTTCGTTATAGTTGAGGTCATTTAATATCTTTAAAATAACCTTCTGCTTTTCAACATCTTCCTTCATATGAACACCAAAGCAAACAAAATTAGAAAGCGGTCCCCATAACCAGTCACCTCTGTCTCCGTAAGGGCCTTCCGGTAACGGGCCATATGCAATTCTTGATGCATATTCTTCACCCTCTGCCATAAGCATAGATCTTCCTGAAGGAGTTAAGTCTGTTACATTATTCAAGCTTGTGTTATAGGTTGCAATTCCCTGTTTTATAAATCTTGTTTGTATTGTTGACTGATCGTCTGTCAAAAATTCAGGATTAATATATCCTTTATTATACCATTCATTAAGCTTTGTTAATGCTTCTTTAGCTCTGTTTGTAACAGTTCCGTTTATAACCTTTCCGTCCTCATCAAGAGTCCACATTTCAGGCATTACACCGTAAGCACCGAATAACCAGTCAAACTGTCTGTAATAGTTTCCGCCGATACCTGAAATCGGATATGTATCTGCTTTTCCGTTTCCGTCAGGATCACCATTTTTAATCTTATCAAAGGCAACCTCAAACTCCTCAAGTGTTTCAGGAATTTTATCAATTCCAACTGCCTTTAACCAGTTATTATTCCATACTGTAACAGTATTATATTCCTGTCCCATAGACTTCGGAATAGCATATAATTCACCATTTACCTTACCCAATTCCCACATAGCTTCATTCTTTTCGTTTATGTGCTTGTAATGGTCAGGAGCAGCTTCCTTTATTGTATCCAATGAAATCGGAGCAAGAACACCTTGACTTGCCAACGGCTCCCAGTTTGAAATGTCATTTATGAACATAACATCGGGAATTTCCTTAGAAGCAAACATTGTTGCAAGCTTATCATAATAGCTTGTACCATAACCATATGTCTTGATTTCCACATTATACTTTTCCTCTAAATACTGCTCAACGGGGGTATTATCGTTAATGGCAACATTACTTGACATTGTGATAATCATTCTTCCGTCCTCGGTGTATGCACCGCTTTTTTTGCTCTTGTTGCCGCAGGCAGAGAGTGTTGTCACTGCCAACACAGCCGCCAAGCCTACTGAAACTATTTTCTTGTTCATTTTAATCTTCCTTTCTTATTTTTAAGAACAGCGAGTATGCCGTTCCCTATTCTATTTATATTATACCATATTAACGGTCACTTTTCCATACAATTTCTGCTGAATATAATATTTTTTCTTAGAATTTCTGAACTTTTTTCAAAAAAACATACTCTGTTTAAACTATCAGTAAACAGAGTATGTTTTTATTTTTGTATTCAGTTACATTATCTTCATTAATTCACATATCGCTGTCATAACAATACCGGTTCCATGGTCGTCATTTGTTATATCAAGCAAATTCATATAATAATCACGATCGGAGCAACAGCCTGAGCCTCTGCACACACCGTAAATATATCCGTTATCTCCGATTGCATTTTCAGCAAGTGCCTCCCATGCCTTTTCCACTATCGGTAAATATTTATCTCTGTCAATCCAGCCATTTTTTATACCTCTTGAAATACCTGCTATAAACATAGCTGTACATGAGGTTTCTTTATAGCTCTCATGGTAGTTAAGCACCTTATGCCACATTCCGCTCGGTCCCACATTTTTCACAATACCGTCTAAGAACTTATAATAAATTTCAAAAAGCTTTTCCTTACCATTATATCCGTCAGGTATATGCTCTAACGCATCAGATATTGTATAGAACACCCAGCCATTACCTCTGCCCCATGGTATACCGCCCTGTTCCTTATCATCAACAACATAAATGTGGCTCAATATTCCGTCCTTTTCCATATACAGATATCTGAAAAAGCCTGTAAGCTGCAATATACTCTCATCATAGAGGCTTTCATCACCCATAAGTTCAGCATAACGCACAAAGAACGGACAGGTCATATATGCATCGTCAGCCCACATTACATGTCTTTTTCTGCCATCACTCATAACATTCAGATGACGGTAGAATGTACCATCATCAAGTCGCGGAATGCTTGTGAGAGCACAATTCATAAGATACTTTACAATATGAGGCACATTTTCATTTTTAGTCAGCTTATACAACTCACATAAATTCATTCCAATAGATCCTATTGAATCAAAGTTGTCCAGGAACCATGAGTTTGTAAGGAATGGTGGCTCAATAAACAGCTCTTTCTCATATTGAATATAATCAAAGTATTGTGCTATGATTGAAATACTGTCCTTAAAGTAGTTCAGATATTCCTCTCCAAGATATTCTGACGCATTTAAAATTCCATAATGTCCAACCATTATTGCATAAAACCACTGCGCAAAAAAGCTTGAATCTGTGTATGGTCTGGGATATGTATCCTTCTGCATAAATCTCCAGAAAGTCTTTTTATTATCACTGTTTACATACAATTTATCAAAGTATATATCATCTTTAATACTGTCATTATCAAAATATCCCAAAAGCATCCATTTTAGCTTTTTTCTGTTTGAATGTAATACATCATCAGTCTTAAGTATGCTATTAGATAATGACGTAAATCCCCATTTATTGCCGTCACATTTTGATACAACAATAATTCTGTCTCCCCTCTTGATTTCACAACCATTTTTAACTTCAGCACAATTAACGTAAATACTGCAGTTTTCATCGTCTGCGATTTCAAATATTCCATCGTTATCGCACTGTGTAAGTGCAATTGCATATTTACCTTCTTGAATACCATAAAGCTTGACAAAATCTATAACATTGTCCTCTTCCTCACATGGAGGATATACTCTGTCAATACCGTTCCATTCACCCTGGTCACCTTTTTT
>JAFQNU010000123.1 GCA_017420825.1 Clostridia bacterium | reverse complement strand
TTGAAATTGAGTCTCCCGAATGCACTCCGGCTCTTTCAAGATGCTCCATTATACCGGGTATTAAAACATCTGTACCGTCACATATTGCGTCAACCTCAAGCTCACGTCCGCCGAGATAACGGTCAATAAGAACAGGATTCTCCTTATCCTTTCTGAATGCCTCGGTCAAATATCTTACCAAATCGTCCTCGTTGTGAGTGATTTCCATTCCCTGTCCGCCAAGAACATATGAAGGTCTTACAAGCAACGGATATTCAAGTCTGTTTGCTTCCTCAATACCCTCTTCAACTGTCCATATAGCTTTTCCCTTTGGTCTCTTGATGTTGAGCTTTTCCATGAGGTCATCAAACTTTTCTCTGTCCTCG
Organism: Clostridia bacterium; assembly: GCA_017420825.1. Taxonomy (GTDB): domain Bacteria; phylum Bacillota; class Clostridia; order UBA1381; family UBA1381; genus RGIG1988. The sequence goes on along the minus strand of JAFQNU010000123.1, from coordinate 3,262 downwards.
GCCTCATCAATATGCTTTGGCTGTGTTCCGTAAATAGGCACATTCATTCTGCTTAAGAAATTAGCAAGCTTAATTGCAGTTTGTCCGCCAAATTGCAGGATAACACCGTCAGGCTTTTCAAGCTCAATTATATTATATACGTCTTCCTCTGTAAGCGGTTCAAAGTAAAGCTTATCCGCTGTATCAAAGTCTGTACTAACAGTCTCAGGGTTGTTATTTATAATAATAGTTTCAATTCCTGCCTTTTTGAGTGCATATACGCTATGAACACTGCAATAGTCAAATTCTATACCCTGACCTATTCTTATAGGACCCGAACCAATAACTATTACCTTCTTATCCTTTCCGGGAACGGATTCTGTTACATCGTCATATGTTGAGTAATAATATGGTGTTACAGCCTCGAACTCACCTGCACAGGTATCAACCATCTTGTATGAAGGAATGATATTGAGTTCCCTTCTCTTTGCTGTTACCTCTGCCTCAGTGCAACCTACAAACAATGAAATTCCCTTATCAGAAAATCCGATTTTCTTATAATATTTCAGTGTATCATAATCAAGGTCTGCAAGAGTAAGCTTTTTACACTCCTCCTCTGCATCAACTATATTTTTGATTTTTCTTAAGAAGAATGAGTCCATACCTGTGATTTCAACAAGCTTTTCAATCTCATAATTACGTCTGATTAATTCAGCCAAATCAAAAAGTCTTTCATCATCAGGCACACAAACTCTCTTTTCAAGCTCTGCAGTTGTTCTCTTTTGTGAGTTTTCTCTCTCCAAAGTATGCTGACCGATTTCAAGTGAGCGTACACCCTTTAAAAGTGATGCCTCAAAGCTGTTTCCGATAGACATAACCTCGCCTGTTGCCATCATCTTTGTGCCAAGCTTTCTCTTAGCAGTAAAGAACTTGTCAAAAGGCCATTTCGGTATCTTTGTTACAACGTAATCTATAGCAGGCTCACAGCATGCAAAGGTTTTACCTGTAACTGAATTAACAATCTCATCAAGATTATATCCCAATGCGATTTTAGCATTAATTTTTGCAATAGGATAGCCTGTTGCCTTTGACGCTAACGCCGATGAACGGCTCACACGTGGGTTAATTTCTATAACCGCATAGTTAAAGCTATTCGGGTCAAGTGCAAACTGCACATTACAGCCACCCTTAATCTCAATTGAATTTATTATATCAAGTGCCGCATTTCTGAGCATTGCAAATTCCTTGCTTGCAAGAGTCATTGCCGGAGCAACAACGATTGAGTCACCTGTATGAACTCCAACAGGGTCAACATTTTCCATTGAACATACAGTAATACAGTTACCGATACCGTCTCTGATTACTTCAAATTCAATTTCCTTCCAGCCCTTGATTGATTTTTCTAAAAGAACCTGCCCCACACGGCTCAAGTGTAAACCATTAGAAATAATCTCTGTAAGCTCGTCGGGAGTTTCAGCTATACCGCCGCCCGTTCCGCCAAGTGTATATGCAGGACGTACAATAACAGGATATCCAATCTCATCAGCAAATTTCATACCCGCCTCAACATCTGTTACAATAACACTCGGTGCAATAGGCTGATTTGTTCGCTCCATCAGCTTTTTAAAGCTGTCTCTGTCCTCTCCCTCTTTAATTGATTCTATTGAGGTTCCTATAACCTTAACATTGTATTTATCAAGTATTCCTCTGTCATAAAGTTCACAGGTCATGTTAAGACCAGTCTGACCGCCCATACCTGCTATAATTGAATCAGGACGTTCCTTCTCTATTATCTTTTCAATGCTTTCAACTGTAATAGGCTCGATATATGTTTTGTCAGCAATTCCTCTGTCTGTCATAATAGTTGCAGGGTTTGAGTTTACAAGCACAACCTCAATTCCCTCTTCCTTTATTGCCTGACACGCCTGAGTGCCTGAGTAGTCAAATTCTGCAGCCTGTCCGATTACGATAGGACCAGAACCAACCACAAGTACCTTCTTAATTGATTTATCTAATGGCATATTATTTATCCTCCTTTACAAAACCGTCAAACAGAAAATCGGGTGACAAAGACCCTGTTGCCCCATCAGGAATGAACTGTAAGCCTTTTACTTTCAGGCTCTTATGTGCAATTCCCTCACACGTTCCGTCATTTACATTTATAAAGGTTTCTTCAACATCAGCAGGCAAATCACAAAGAACATAATTATGATTTTGTGAGGTTACGAACACTCTCTTTGAGTTTACGTCCTTAACCGGCTGTGATGAGCCATGATGACCGAATTTAAGCTTTTCAACCTTTGCACCAAGTGCAAGCCCTATAATCTGATGTCCTAGTGCTATACCAAACACTGGATAATTCTTTACTAATTCTTTAACAGCTTCAACTGTCTTTGAAGCATCTATCGGGCTTCCTGCTCCGTTTGAAACAAATACAAAGTCAGGATTTTGTTCCTCTATTTCTTTAGCATCTGTAAACGCCGGATAAACGGTAACTTTACAGTTTTTATTTACAAAGTAATCAAGCATTTTATTCTTAACACCCATATCAATGAATGCAACGCTTGTGCCTCCGTTTTCATTAACCGTATATTTTTCTTTTGTGGTTGTTTTTAATATAACATCTGAATTATCAAGTGAGGATAAAAGCTTACTAACCTCATCATCTGAAGGCTCACCCTTCATTATTACACCCTTCATACAGCCATTTTCTCTGATAATGCCTGTCAAAGCTCTTGTATCAATACCATAAAGACCGACAACACCGTTTTTCTTCATAAACTCCTCAAGAGTCATCTCACTTCTGAAGTTTGAAGGATAATCGCATTTTTCTCTTACAATGATTGCTGTTAACCCAGTATTATCAGACTCTGTATCCTCAGAATTTATTCCATAGTTTCCTATTAACGGAAATGTCATCGTAACAATCTGACCTGTATAAGACGGATCGGTTAACACCTCCTGATAACCAACCATTCCTGTTGTGAAAATCACTTCCCCGACAACATCACGCTCGGCACCAAACATAGTACCTGAAAACCGTACTCCGTTTTCTAAAATTAATTGTGCTTTCATATTCCCAACCCTTTCTGCCCGACGGGCAATGATTACAGATGTTATTAATTTATACTGAATTTTGTATTTTTTCCCAAAAAACCCCAAATTACAGCATTTTATATATTTTATCACAAAATTATTACACTGTCAATTTATTTGTATTAATTTCTTGATTTTAAACAAAACAAAATTTCATTTATTATATAATATTTTTTTGTTGATTTTT
>JAFQNU010000122.1 GCA_017420825.1 Clostridia bacterium | reverse complement strand
TAAAGTGATACATAACCGCATTTGCCAGGGTGTTTTCATAGTGGTTGATTGAAGGGTGGGTAGGCATATTTGCAGGCTTGTTAACAACAAGAATTTCCGCATCCTCATATATAATATCAAGCGGAATATTGTTTGGTACAATATTTTGTGAGCCTTCATCTTCAAAAGTAATAAGGAGTGTGTCATTTGGAGTGACAGTTTTCCTGACAGTTGCCTTTTCGCCGTTTAGCATTATGCCGTTACCTTTTTTCAGTGCAGTAACGGCTCTTGCTGATAATTTCAGCTCATGATATAAAATACTTTTTATTTCTCTGTCTGCCATATCATCAGTAATTTTTAACTCTATTTTTTTCATATTTCACCAAAAGTTAAGGGGTGTTGCTATCTGCAACAGCCCCCACATAATTAAAATTTATTTTCTAAAAACATTTTAAGTCTTTTTAAGCCTTCTTCGATTGTTTCCATGCTTGTTGCATAAGACCATCTTACGTAATTATCTGCACCAAAGCCTGAACCGGGAACAACCGCAACCTTTGCAACTGACAGGAATATATCTGCAAAATCATCAGATGAATTTATTGTTTTTCCGTAATAGGTTTTACCTATAAGCTTTTCAATGTTCATCATGATATAGAAAGCGCCGTTTGGCTTTTTACATGATACACCGTCAATTTCGTTTATAGTATTAACCATGTAGTCACGTCTGTTTTTGAATTGCTCAATCATTTCCTTAACACAGGTCTTGTCACCTTCAAGGGCCGCAACGGTTGCCGCCTGTGCAATAGAATTTGGGTTTGATGCGGCATGTGACTGAATACTTGACATTATCTTAGCAATTTTCGGATTTGCAGCCGCAAAGCCTATTCTCCAGCCTGTCATGGCATATGTTTTTGATACACCGTTTATAACGATTGTTAAATCCTTTATCTTCTCATTAAAAGACGCAATGCTTGTGTGAGTTCCCTCATATAACAAATGCTCATAAATTTCATCAGAAATTACATAGAGATTGTTTTCAACCGCAAAATCAGCAATTTGTCTTAGCTCATCTTCACTGTAAACCATTCCTGTAGGATTTGACGGACTGTTTAAAACAATTGCCTTTGTGCTGGGTGTGAGAACTTTTTTGAAATCCTCAACAGTAGCTTTAAAGCTGTTTTCTTCTGTTGTGTATATAATAACGGGAGTACCGTCAGCAATCTTTATCATTTCGGGATAGCTTACCCAGAACGGAGCAGGAACTATAACCTCATCGCCGGGATTTAATATAGCCATAAAAGCATTCACAAGTGAGTGCTTTGCACCGTTTGATATTACTATATCTGTCGGAGCATAATCAAGTCCGTTTTCTTCCTTGAACTTCTTCGCTACAGCCTTTCTTAATTCAAGTGTACCTGCGGCAGGTGTGTATTTTGTCATACCGCTGTTAATTGCTTCGATTGCAGCATCTTTGATATGACGCGGTGTGTCGAAATCAGGCTCACCACAGCCAAAGCCAACAACGTCCTCGCCGTTTGCTTTCATTTCTTTGAATTTTGCATCTATTGCAAGAGTTGGGGAAGGACTGATATTCATTCCTTTATTTGATAACATGATTATACCTCCGTTATTTGCATGAAATAAATTTTAAAATTGCATTTTTGAAAAACAATATAACTATATAATACTACATTTTAATAAAAAATGCAACAAATAAAACAAAAATATTCAAATTTTCAAAACTATAAACAAATAGATATTACCCTTAGTATGTTTTTATATGCAATTTTTTCCTGTATGCTGTTGCTTATGCCTCTTTTTGCCATTTCATCGAAAATTTTATACACAGACTCGACTCCGAAGAAAGCTTGTGGGAGAATGTCAATTCCGTCAAAATCAGAGCCTAAACATATATTATTTTCTCCGCCAAGTAAAAGAAAATGTATGATGTGGTCAACTATATCGCTTACACTGCAGATTTTATTCTTTTTGAGAAAGGGGGGATAGTAATTAATTCCTGAAACACCTTTTTTAAAAATAATTGTTTTAAATTGCTCGTCTGTAAGGTTTCTCTTGTCGGGACAAAGTGTATAGGAATTTGAGTGGCTTGCTACAGGAGGAGTGGTACTAAGTGAGAGAATATCATAGAAGGTTTGCTCGCTTGAATGGGAGACATCACATATTATTCCAAGCTCGTTCATTCGCTTAATAACAGACTTACCGAGTGTTGTCAGTCCGATGTTATTGCCGTATGCACCTCCGCCGAGTGTGTTGTCATTATTCCATGTAAGGGCAATCATTCGCACTCCCTTTTGATAGAGTAAGTCAACATCATCGGGGGAGGTTATACAGCTCGCTTCTTCAATTGAAAGAAAAGCTCCGTTTTTTTCTTCGCTCCATGAAAGCTCTAAATCTTTGTAATTCCTGCATAATTTTAAATACCTGTTATTTTCCTCTAAGTGAATGAAAAAGCTGTCTATAATGCTGTTAACATATTCTTTTGGGTTTTGACAGTTGCTTGTATAGATGGCAAAAAACTGTGCATAGCTTGTAAATCGTTGCATACGCATAATATCTGAGTGTAGATTGTTTTTATAAAGTGATTGTTTTTTTAGTTCTGTAATTGTATCACAGTGGGTATCAATTATCTTCATATTATCACCAATACTATTTTATTGTAATGATATAAATTTATGATAGTTTAAATTAATACAAATAAAATTTGTCGTATTATACAAGATATACAAAAAATGTGTCTGTTATTGACATATACAGCACAATATGATACAATTAATTAAAAGCAATTAAATTCATGAAAGAATAAAATATTGAGGAAATATGGTTACAGATTTTAAGAAAAAGATAATATTTATTGCAGTGTTCGGTGTAATAGTACTGACAGCAATATATTTTGTAATAAGCTGTATATGGCTGTATCTTTTTGGAATAGAATGTCCCGGTTGCGGTATGACAAGGGCGTGTATTTCAGCACTTGGACTAAATTTTCAAAAAGCATTCTCGTATCATCCAATGTTTTGGTCTGTACCTGCTTTGCTTTTATACTTTTTCTTTGACGGAAGGGTGTTCGGGAAAATTGCAGACAGAATAATTTTAATTCTTATAGCAGTGGGATTTGGAATAAACTGGTTAGTAAAGTTGATTTAGAATACGATATTGTATTTTAAAAGATAAAATAAACAGGAGGAATTTATTATGTATTGTAAAAATTGCGGAAAAGAAATGAATGATAATCAGGCAATCTGTCTTGAGTGCGGTTATAAAGCAGGTGACGGAGATAAGCATTGTGCAAATTGCGGAAGTCAGTTAGCTCCTAATGCAGCTGTGTGCTTAAATTGTGGTGTTGCAACCAAAAAAATGGCTGACGGCGGAAATCTGAATGGAAAGGACAAAATTACAATAGCTTTATTGTGCTTCTTCCTCGGTGGCTTTGGAGTACATAATTTTGTTATGGGTGAGACAAAGAGGGGTATTGTAAGAATAGTTGCATCGCTTTGTTGTGGTCTGGGTTGCATTTTAGCACTTATTGATTTTATCAAAATTCTTCTCGATAAATATGAATATGACCCTGAAAAGTTAATATGAAAAAATGTGAGCCTTACAAAAGGCTCATTTTTTTGCAAAAAATATAGACAAAAAGGATTAAATGTGCTATACTGAAAGTAGCTAAACTTATATAATTTTTTATCGCACTGGGTTTACGTTTGTAAAAAACGTAAGCTTTGATTTTCATACCTGGTGCGAATTTGGTATAAGTTTAGCGACTTCATCAGAGCGAGCGTTTTTGGTGCGTTAGCTTTGATGCTGGCGCATTTTTTTTTATAAAAAATATAGACAAAAATTATTTGATGTGCTATAATATATATGCTACATTTATATTTATTTTAGAAGCTTGTAACAGGTTTACGTTTGCAAAAAAACGTAAGCTTTGATTTCATTACCTGTCACAGGCTTTGATATAAGTGTAGCAACTTCATCAAAGTAAACGTTTTTTGTGCGTCAGCTTTGATGTTGACGCATTTTTTTATGTGGGGAGGTGTCAGGTGTGGATATCAGATTGGAGTTGTCGGTAACGATGCCCTTTCAGATTTTGACGCAATAGAGGAAATAGTTAATATATTTGAGGAGTTTGGAGTAAGTGCCGGGGACAGGCACGATTTCGGATAAAAAACATGGGTGTTGCATTTGCAACCACCCCATGAATTTTGTTATATATGAATGTGACCCTGAAAAGCTAATCTGAGAAAGTGTGAGCATTACAAAAGGCTCATTTTTTTTGCAAAAAATATAGACAAAAATTATTTGATGTGCTATAATATATATGCTACATTTATATTTATTTTAGAAGCTTGTAACAGGTTTACGTTTGCAAAAAAACGTAAGCTTTGATTTCATTACC
>JAFQNU010000121.1 GCA_017420825.1 Clostridia bacterium | reverse complement strand
TGTTTTTACTTTCGGTGTCGGGGAAACGAAAAGAGTTTGAAAATCAGCTCTATAACGAAATAAAAGCACAGCTTAAATTTTGGAAAAGCTGTATAGCACCTGATGAGCCTGTTTTGATTGACAGCCATCAGCATACACATATGATACCTTTAATCTTCAAGGTTTTAATGCATGTAATAAGTGATGAAGAGATAAAGGTCAGATATTTGAGAATACCGGCAGAGCCTGTTATGCCGTATTTGAAAACGCCATCACTATACCACACATATAAGCCTGTAAATATTATAAAGCAGTGGCTTTTGAAACTTTTTGAACTGATTAACAGAGATGAATATAAAAGGTCAGGTATTCCAACTGCATATTTTATGGGAATTTTGTTTTCGGGAATGATGAATAAAGAAAGAGTGGAAAAAGTTTTGCCACACTATTATAAGCTCTCGGAAAAACATAATATGGATGTAGAAATTCTTTTCCATCCAGGATACATTGAAGCTGAGGAAAAGCTTTTAGATGCAAGAAAGAAAGGATTTGAAAGATTTTACTTTTCAAAGGGGCGCAAAATTGAATATGACACAGTTATGAATTATAATAAAAAAGAAAGAAGAGTGTAGAAATGCCGTACTTAGAACATGAGAAGGTTGACGAGAAAACAAGACAAAGATTAGAGGAGCTTTTAGAAGGTTCTTTTGCATCATACTGGAAGAAGAAGAGACTTTTTGATATATTTTTTGCAACTTTGATTTTGCTTTTTTTCCTTCCTCTTATGTGTATAATCGCAATAGTAATATACATAGATGATCCGAGTGCAGGGCCGTTTTACAAGCAGATAAGGGTAGGACGTCACGGAAAAGAGTTTTATATGTATAAATTCAGAACGATGCGTGCCGACGCAGATAAAATGAAGGAAGAGCTTATAAAGCAGAATGAGATGGACGGACCTGTGTTCAAAATGAAGGATGACCCGCGTATAACAAGGGTAGGCAAGTTTTTAAGAAAGGTATCTCTTGATGAACTGATGCAGTTTTTTAACGTGTTTAAGGGAGATATGACTCTTGTTGGCCCGCGTCCGCCACTGCCGAGAGAAGTTCAGTATTACTCGGATTATCAGAAATTACGTTTAATTGTTACACCCGGAATAACATGTACATGGCAAATTCATAAAAACAGAAATGATGTTCCATTTGAGGAATGGGTTGAAATGGATTTGGATTACATTCAGAACAGAACATTTACCAATGATATAAAAATTATGCTTAAAACGCCTATTGTCATGATTACGGCAACAGGCAGATAGGAGAAGAAAAATGAAGGTAGCAATGATTGGACATAAGGTGGTTCCGTCACGCCGTGGCGGAATAGAAAGGGTTCTTACAACCTTGTGCCCTATGTTAACTGAGCTTGGTGCTGATGTCACATGCTATAATCGTTCGTCCGATAAGGTGGAGAACGAATATATAGGCACTGTACAGGACAAAAGATACAAGGGTGTAAAAATACAAACTGCATGGACTGTTAATGTAAAAGGAGCGGCTGCAATGATAGCTTCCTTTACTGCGGCACTTTGTGCAGCATTTAGTAACTATGATGTGGTACATTTTCATGCCGAGGGTCCTTGTGCCGCTTTGTGGATACCAAAGCTGTTTGGTAAAAAATGCGTTGCCACAGTGCATGGGCTTGACTGGCAGAGAGAAAAATGGGGTAAGGGTTTTGCCTCAAAATATATAAAGTTTGGTGAGAAAATACTTGCAAAATATGCCGATGAAATTATTGTTTTAAGCCAGAGTGCATATGATTATTTTAAGGAAGTATATAACAGGGATGCAGTAATTATCAATAATGGAATAGAGGAACCTGTTAAGAAAAAGGCTCATAAAATAACAGAACTATACGGACTCTGTGAAAATGATTATATATGTATCATATCAAGACTTACAGCAGAAAAGGGTGTCCATTACCTGATTGATGCATATAATGACATGAAAACGGATAAAAAGCTTGTAATTGCAGGAGATACAAGTGATACTGATGAATATGTGGAATTGCTTAAAACAAAGGCAAATGGAAATCCCAATATTATATTTACAGGCTTTATATCAGGTGATGTGATCGAAGAAATGTACACAAACGCATATGTTGTAGCATTGCCGTCTGATTTGGAGGGAATGTCGTTAAGCCTTCTGGAGGCTTTGTCATACGGAAGGGCCGTTCTTTGCTCCGATATACCCGAAAATACAGCAGTTGCAGAGCAAAAGGCAATGTATTTTAAAAAGGGAGATATTAAAGACCTGAAAGAAAAATTGCAGCTTTTGTGTGATAATGAACAGCTTGTCAACGAGCTGAAGGATGGCACAGATGAGTTTATTCTCGCAAAATATAACTGGAATGATGTTGCAAAGCAGACCATCAGCTTATATGAAAAAGTAAAAAGGAGTATTTAATATGCAGACTTATAAGGTAGATTTATCCGAACAGAACGAAGTCTATGAAAATGAACCTCAGAACATAAACGAGCAGAATATAAAGGTAAAAAGGAATATAAAGGCAGCCGGATTATTTGTTGCAAGCTTGTTTTTTGTTGTAGTAACTGTTTGCGTTGCAGTAATAGGGTGCAATTATATAGTAAATAGAAATTTCAGGGAAACGTTTTATAATGTAAGCAGTTTAAAGGTAGATAATAAAATAAGGATAATTCAAATTTCTGATTTACATAGCTGTTCATTCGGAAAGGAAAACTACAAGCTGATTGACAGGGTGAAAAAGCTTAAGCCTGATGTGATTTTATATACAGGTGATTGCTTTGATTCTAAGGACAAGTCGGAGGAAGAGATTGTAAGCTTATGTAAAGAGTTGGCCCCTGTTGCTCCGTCATATTACATATATGGCAATAACGAGGTGGAAAGGCTGTATGACATTCCTCTTATTCAGGAGGAATTGGATAAAAAATACGGTTATGGTGACGAACGAGAGCCTCAAAAGCTTTTAGAGGAAAAGGATTTGTTTGAAGAAACGCTTGAGAAAACAGGTGTAGAAGTTCTTAAAAATGAATGCGATACAATTACGGTAGGTTCAACAAATATTGATGTTTTTGGAGTTCTCACCTCGAACCCTTCATCATTCTGGACATATGCAGGCGAGACTTTCAATGATTACGCCTATAAAAACACAAATAATTTGAAAATTACTGCCATTCACGAACCATTTGTATTTGAGGAATATGAATATGAGTTCTGGGGCGATGTTATAGTTTGCGGTCATACTCATGGCGGTACGGTGCGTCTACCTGTGCTTGGCCCGCTCTATACACATGAGGGAGGTTTATTCCCTGAAAGAAATGGTGATTTTGTGTATGGAAGATATAGTGTTTCAGGAAAACCTATGATTGTAAGCTCAGGAATGGAGAGTAACAATCTTTTAAGAATTAATAATCAGCCCGAATTGGTTATCATTGACGTTAACAGATTTTAAGAGGAAAGGAAGAATAGGGAATGTATACATCTATACTGAAAAAATTACCTGTTTTTGTTGCTGTAATATTGTTGGTGGCGGCAGTTGTTATAATGTATTTCCGCTCAAAAAATGTTACACGCAGTGAATTTATTAAGTTTATTAAGAATGCGAAGTATGTAAGGGCATGGGTTTTTGTAGTTGTATTTGTTATGACTACGGTATTTGCAATATTTAATCATATACATTCAAAGCAGTCGGTTTATGCGGTGGTTGCACTGAACTATTCCGAAGCTTCTCAGGCACAGAATTCGAATGGGACAAGATATAATATGGCAGAGATTACCTGTGATGAGGTTATAAAAAAGGCAATTGATATGGGTGCTTTTGAAGGTGTCACGGTCAGTGATTTAAAGAAGTGTCTTGCAGTATATCCATATGTGCAGGGAGACGTAAGGGATGAGTCAGAATATCATATTTCAACTGAATTTATAGTTGAATATTATGCATCAAAGGATACACAGCATCTTGATGCAGAGAATGTAATAAAGCTGATTACAAGTGCTTATAAGGAATACTATATAGAAAAATACACCGATAATTTTTCTCTTAGTACAGATGGTAAAAAGCCTGATTTTGATAGTATGGAATATATGGATATCGTAACATATTTTGAGAAGGAAACATCTTCCATTTTAAATTATTTATACTCAATGGCACAGAAAAGTCCGAGCTTTGTTACAGCAAACAATGCAAGCTTTAATTCTATCGCAGGAAAGGTTTTTCAGTTTAAGGAAACACAAATTGACCAGAATTTAAGGTCATTGATTATGCAAAACGGAATAGTCAGAGACAGTACAGGATATGTGGACAGACTTTCTTATCAGAACAAAAATACTGATTTTGACCGCAGAAAAAACGCAATATCCTTTGACCTTTGCAATCAGGCGATAGCAATGTATTCAGAAGAAATGACAAGAGTTGTGCTTGTGCCGACATGGGACGAGGTTGGTAAGTATTATATGGGAAGAACAAAGGTTGGTATTGACGAGCTGTCGGTGAAGGCAACCGATTTCAGTAACAGAGTTGCATCATATGAAAAAGAAATAATGTACAATAATCTGATTATAGATAAAATGAATGGAAGTGATGCAGGTTATGAAAAAAATCAATCTGCAGATGATTTGGTTGAGTCAATATATGAAAGCATAAGAAATTTTGAGAAGGAAGCAATTAGTGCTGGAAGAGAATACTCAAACCACAGAATGAATCAGTGTATTGCTGTCAGCATGTCAGGGAACTCATTGTTTGGTGAGTTGAAAACGATATTGCTGTTTGCAATGTTTGCTTATGTTTCGGTTATACTGTTCACTATAAGCAGGAAATTTCCAAAAAGAGTATAACAAAAAATCGTATGGAGGAAAGAAATGAAGAATTTTCAGATTTTTAGATATATCAGAAAGCTTTTACCGCTGATAATGGTTTTTTGTCTTTTGGCAACCTATGCAATTTATTATAAGCTGTCAGCCTCAAACACTTATGTTGCCTCAGAGGTTATTCACTATAATGACGAAAAAGCGGAGCAGGGATTTGCTCCGACGGGCGATAAGCTGGATGTAAATGAAATAAAGTCATCGGCGGTTATATCGAAAGTGGTTGACAGAATGGGACTTACAGGAATTTATTCGGTGGATAATCTTATTTCGAGAATAAGTATTACCCCGATTTTGGATCAGGACAAGGTGGCGCAAAAGGAGGCAAAGCTTGAAGAGGGTGAGGAATACGTTTATGAGCCTAGTACATATATAGTATCATTTACGGCGGCAAGCGGTGAAGGCTCCGAATTTGCAAGAACAATCCTTGATGAAACATTAGATGTTTATTTTGCAGAATTTAGTCAGAAATATGTTAATGTAGCTCCTGCAAATAACACTATTGAAAATCTTAATAACGAAAATTATGATTATATTGAAATGGTTGAACTGATTGATACAAGCATTGAAGAAACTGTTGACACCCTATATAGGAGAATGGAGCAGAATCCTTACTATCGTTCCACAACAACAGGGGCATCTTTCAGTGATCTTGCAGATGATTTTAATTATTTAAGACAGGTACAGGTTTCATCACTTTTTTCAAGAATATATAAGTATCAGATAACAAAAAATAAACATGTTCTACTTTCGGACTATGCTACAAGAATTGACAATAATGACATTTCAAATGCAAAGGAAGTCAGTATAGTAGAAGACGTTGTTACGGTAATAGATGCTTATGTTGAAAAGATGAGAGATTCGGGAAATACAAATATTACATATGAGTATATTCTTGATAATCTTCATGAGAGAAATCTGCAGAGCTTTTCGGGGGACCAGACTGTAACCTATGATGAACTGATTTATAGCTGGAGAGACCACAATGAAGCAAAAGAACATTCAATTATAGACTCTGCATATTGTCAGTATGTAATAGATACATTCCAAAAATGTACAGGGGCTTGCAGCGGAGGAGAGTGTTCATCATCAGAAAAAACATGTACAGAATTACATGATAGTAATTATACACAGCTTGAAGAAAAAATAGATATGGAGATAAAATCGCTTGTAGATGAGCTGACAGAGCTTTATGTTATAACAATGAAAACCAATGATGAGTATAATGAATACCTTGGTGCAAGCTATATATCCGTTTTATCATCGGCATCTGTACGAGAGAGTGTAAACGTAAAACTATATACGTTTATTGCATTCTTCTTCCTTGTGGTTCTTTGCTTCGGAGGAGCTATTGTTCTTGGCAGAGCAGGAGAAATTATACATTACGTATTCTACACAGACCACCTTACAGGACTTAGCAATCGCACTTATTTCGATAAATACTTAAAATCAATGGACAAGAAGCTGCTTGACTGCGGAGTTGTCTACTGTATGGTTGACATATCCAACCTCATGCAGATAAATAGTGAACATACACGTGAGACGGGGGATGAACTCATAAAAATGTTTACACACTATCTGAAAGAGACATTTGGAAAAACAAAAGCAGAGTTTGTGTATAATGGTAACGGAAGCTTTGTTATTATGGTAGATGATTCAGACTATATCACAGTAGAGGACATAATCGGATTGTTCAGATTAAGACTTGATGAACGAGATGATTGCAGGGAAATAAAAATTGAGTATAAAGTAGGTATAGCAGAAACATTTAAGGAAAATCAGACTGCAAGAAAATTGTTGTCAGAGGCGATAAAGAATAAAAAACAATTTGTATCTGATTTAGGTAAGAAGGAAAACATAACTATTTGATGAAAGGAGGGCGAATGTGTGTGGAAAAGGGAATTTTAAGTAAGATTAAGGTTTTCTACTTTATGGTTGTTGCTGTAATGATGTACTATTTTCTTACTGAAATTATAAACCTGGGTGTGCATGTCACATATCGTCACGCATTCGCCTTTGTGCTTGCTGCATCTGCAATTCTTGCATTTTTGTATAATCCGAATATTGCAAGAGGAATTACAGTGTTCAAATCGGCATTGATTTACAGTGTTCCCTTGTTTGTTACGATTGTGATGTCTCTTTTTATATGGTTTGTCGGGACAGTAGATATTGAAGTAATTTCAAGAGGCTTATCAAGCACACTAATATATACTAACATGCTGTCCTTTGCACTTGCAGCGTCGGCATTTTTGTATATCTTCGGTGAAAAGGGAATATGGTATAATCTTATTGCAATTCTTGCTGCAAACATACTTATGATTTTAACAATTATCGCAGAATATGGTATGGGAAACTATTTTTCAGAGCTTATTGCCCTTATAACAAGCTTTGCGGCTGAAACAGGAGATATAATAATTCAGGCGGAGGTGCATGAGCTTGCATTCTGTTTGGGAGCGTATCTGATATATATGTTTTTTAAACCTAAAAGAGATATAATGTTCTACATTCTTTTAGCTCTTAGCTTGTTTTGTTTTTTGTCAGCATTTAAACGAATAGGAATTATTGCAATAGCTATATGTCTTATAATTGCGTGGATATTAAAATTTATTGCAAGATACAGCCGTGAGACTGCATATGGTATAACGATGTTTTTGTCTGTTGTCACAGTGATAATACTTGTGGGATATATAGCACTTATAAAGCTTGATGCGTTTGTTCTTTTGGAGCAGATGGGTATAAACACAAGCGGTCGTGTGGAGATATATAATGCTGTTGATAAGTTTTACGATTTTTCGCCAGGTTTCTTAGGTAACGGAATAGGATTTTTAACCTATCAGTTAAACACAAATATGAAGGTTGGTGTTGCGGCAGTTCATAACGATTTTTTGCAGTATTTTATTGACCTTGGTTTTTGGGGATATATTTTGTGGCTCTTATCAATGACAGTTATGAGGACATGGTATTTTGGTTCAAAGGGTAAGACGGACAATGCAATTCTTACATTTGTTCTTATCTTATATCTTGTCATAGTATCATCAACCGATAATACAATGAATTATCCTTTGTTAACATCAGTGCTTGCAATATTAATGATAGGACATGGGTTTGATGAGGATGTTCGTAAACAGGAAATAAAGATGTTCGGCTGTGTATCAGAGCCAAATAAAAAGAAGGAAAGCGGTACAATATTATGAGAATACTAATGGTTAATAAATTTCTTTACCCACGCGGCGGCAGTGAAAGCTATATGTTAAAGCTCGGTGAGCACTTACAGAAGCTTGGTCATGAGGTTGAGTATTTCGGAATGTATGATGAAAAGAACACTGTCGGAAATACACTTGGTTTATACACGCAGAATATGGACTTTCATTCCAACGCAGCAGGACGTTTTTTGTATCCGTTTAAGATAATTTATTCGTTTGAGGCAAATAAAAAAATCGGTCAGGTCATTGATGATTTTAAGCCTGATATTGTTCATATGAATAATATAAATTTTCAATTAACTCCGTCAATAATTTATGCTGTTAAAAAAAGAAAAATTCCGCTTGTACAGACGGTGCATGATTATCAGATGATATGTCCTAATCACTTGCTGTATAGCTTTGGAGAAAATAAGCCATGTGAGCGATGTGTCAGCGGAAGTACATGGAATTGTTTAAAATACAGTTGTATTCACAATTCAAGAATTAAAAGTCTTATAGGTGTTATAGAGGCAAAGTTTTATGGTTTATTAAAAACATATAAAAAAGTGGATTTGTTTGTATGTCCGAGCAGATTTCTTGAAAATAAGCTTTTGACCTCAAAGGGATTTTATAAGGGGAAAACATATACAATACATAATTTTATTGATACAAAAGAGGTCGGTGAGGTCAGGGAGAATACACAGCCGTATATAGTGTTTGTCGGCAGACTTTCAAAGGAAAAAGGAGTGGAACAGCTTGCAGAGACTGCGAAGCTTTTGCCACAGTATAATTTTGTGATTGTTGGAAACGGACCTGACGAGGGTATTCTAAAAGGTATCAG